>NZ_CP048410.1:1200000-1500000 GCF_019357415.1 Gramella sp. MT6 | reverse complement strand
TAACTGTTTTTGGCGGTGCATTCTTTTGACCGGCAATATCATCATCAGATTTACCCATAATGAATGCGCCTCCAGGAATCAATGTCATACCATAAGGCTTCTCCGGATTCCACTTCTTCCCCTCCGCACCTACAAGCTGTCCACGATCACCTCCACCACAGCTAGAAAGCAAGGCCAGAACAGCAATGAGCGAAATATACTTCTTCATAATTATCTTAGGTTAAGACATTTTGATTTACGGCAGTAAACCTATCTAATTATTTTTTAAAAAACAATATTTCAGATAAAAATACAGTAAATCAGAATAATGTCTGATATATTTTTTTTAGACTTCGTTTTTTCTTTTTGCTTTATACCAGCGTTCCGGGATCACCTGATTGCACGCTTCTAGATAATCTTCTTCGCTGCAAGGTAATAACGTATGCCTTTTTAATTTAGTATTCACATTCGATAAAAATGGAATTTCTATCCACCACCGGCCACTCACAGGGCTTTTAAAAAAAACAAGCACCTCATCATCGATAGGAACCTGATATTTAATAAACTCTTTTTTGGCAGAAATAGTATTTTCATTTGTACGATAATTCACACCTTCGATAAAATACCAGATAATTTGGGCAATCAGCATATTGGCCAGATCTCCTAATTTATCCTGATATTCATAAATCCCAAATGACGATACCTTATCGCTGATACCTGCATATCTGGAAAGCGCGCAGATCTCCCGCCCATTAAATCCATTAGGCGAATTGAAATACGCAGAGTTCATTGAGCCCGAATCAACCGCTCCAAGGTCCAGACCTACCAGATTGGCACTTCTGAAAATAGGCTCCATCAAGGCAATATCTGAAGTTACCTCTCCTAACCGATAAGCCTCGAAAAATAACCTTTCCATCAATTCAATTTCATCCTGCGAATTAAAATAGGTTTGATATCCAACAGCAGAATAATTAAATAAATTATAAGGTTGATCAACTACGATTTTTCCTACATAAGATTGATTGGAAATCATTTTTTCAGCGTCACCCAGGTCAAATCTTTTATCAATATTAACCAGGTTAACCATTTGATCCAAATTATCATAAGCTCTGTACTGAGCATAGATCAGATCCTGGCCTCCACCAAGAATGATTGGTACTATATCTTGCTTTATAAGACTTTCAACGAGATTCTGAACAGCAAAATAAGTATCTTCTACAGTTGCGCCGGGTTCAATATCTCCTAAATCTGCAAGTTTTAACTTCCAGTTTCCAGGAAATAAGCTATAAAACTGCCTTCTTAAGTGAAAGAAATCAGGTGCATTTTCAGGTCTAACCGCTCTTCTATTCTCACGAACTGCAAAGATAGCTACATTAACGCCTTCCATTTCGGGAATTCCCGATCTCTCGGTATGAAGTCGAATATTAGCACCTATGGTTTGAGGATTTAAACTCTTGATCTCATCCAGCAATTCATCATTTACCGGACTAAGAAAATCGAACTCCATACTTTATTTCTTTTTCGTGGTTTTCTTTTTGGTCGTTTTCTTCTTTGCTGCAGGCTTCTTCTTTTTCTTGGTATTCTTCTCGATGATCTCCTTCACCTCCTCCAAAGTAAGTTCTTCAGCCTTTGTGGTTTTTGGCAATTCAACCTTCGTTTTACCTTTTATAACATTGAATCTGCCCCATCTGGCCTTCTCCACTCTTATACCTTCTTCTTCCCAGTGATGAATAAGTTTTTCCCGCTCTTTACGCAACTTATCCTCGATAAGTTCCTCAATATCGTTATCTGAAAGATTGTCGAAATCATATTTTTTGTTCACGTTTATGAACATATTGTTCCACTTCAAATATGGTCCAAATCTTCCTACACCTTTTTGAACAGGCATTTCCTTATATTCATAGATAGGAGCATCTGCCTTCTCTTTCTCTTTAATAAGCTCCATAGCTCGATCAAAATCGACATTTAACGGATCCTCTCCTTTCTCTAATGAAACGAAGGTTTTTCCGAATCTTACATATGGACCGTATCTTCCGTTATTCACCTCAACATTTTCGCCTTTATATTCTCCTAATTTCTTAGGTAACTGAAACAGATCCATCGCTTCCTCATAAGTAAGGGTTTCCATACTCTGGTCTGGACTCAGGCTGGCAAATTTTGGTTTTTCGTCATCTTCTACGCTACCAATTTGAACCATCGGCCCAAATTTCCCTAATCTTACACTTACCGGTTTTCCACTCTCGGGATCCTCTCCTAAGATTCTCTCTCCTACTTCCCTGTCGGCATTTTTAGCAACATCCTGAACATGCGGATGGAAATCCTTGTAGAATTCCTTCATCATCGCTGTCCACTCTTCATTCCCTTCGGCGATATTATCAAAGCTTTCCTCTACTTTTGCAGTGAAATTATAGTCTAAGATATTTGAGAAGTGATTTACAAGAAAATCATTTACCACCATCCCGGTGGCAGTAGGCACCATCTTACCTTTGTCACTACCAACGGTTTCGGTTAAAGTTTTCTCAGAAAGCTTGTCATTTTTAAGTTCGAACTGAACATAATCTCTCTCGGTTCCATCTACAGAACCCTTTTCTATATAATTTCTACTCTGTATAGTTGAAATTGTTGGAGCATATGTTGACGGTCTACCAATCCCCAATTCTTCAAGTTTTTTAACTAAAGAAGCTTCGGTATATCTATAAGGTGGCCTGGTAAATCTTTCGGTAGCCGTTATGTATTCATTATTAAGAGGCTGACTCACTTTTAAGGCAGGCAGCATTCCGCTTTGCTCTTCATCTTCCTCATCGCTTCCTTCAAGGTAAACCTTTAGAAAACCATCAAATTTCAACACCTCTCCGTTAGCAGTAAAATGATTATCATGTTTATCTGCCTCGATCTTTACATTAGTTCTTTCCAATTGAGCGTCGCTCATTTGAGATGCGATCGCTCTCTTCCAGATAAGCTCGTATAATCTCTGTTGATCTCTATCTGCTGAAATACTATGCTTGGCAAAATTCGTAGGACGAATTGCCTCGTGAGCTTCCTGAGCCCCTTTAGTCTTTCCTTTGAACTGACGGGTTTTCGAATATTTATCGCCGTAAGCCTTTAGGATTTCTTCCTTAGCTCCTTTTCTAGCGTCTTCAGAAAGGTTTACACTATCTGTTCTCATATAAGTAATATGACCGGCTTCATATAAACGCTGAGCCATGGTCATGGTCTTACTTACCGAGAAATAAAGTTTTCTCGCAGCTTCCTGCTGTAAAGTTGAAGTGGTAAACGGTGGCGCCGGATTCTTCTTGGCTGGTTTTGTTGTAAGATCTGCAACCTTGAAGTTTGCACCTATATTCTCTTTAAGAAACTTTTCAGCTTCCTCTTTTGTATCAAAATTCTTCGGGATCTTCGCTTTAAATGTTTTACCGTCTTCGGTAGAAAATTCAGCATCTATTCTATAAGAAGCCTGTGGATTAAAATCCTGGATCTCACGTTCCCGCTCAACAATTAGTCTAACCGCAACAGATTGCACCCGTCCTGCAGAAAGACCTCCCTTCACCTTTCTCCATAAAACCGGAGAAAGCTCATAACCAACCAACCTGTCTAAAACTCTCCTGGCCTGTTGAGCATTTACCAGATTATAATCTATAGATCTTGGATTGTCTATCGCACGAAGAATAGCAGATTTTGTGATCTCGTGAAAAACAATACGTTTGGTCTTATCTTTATCAAGCTTCAGCTCCTCTGCCAAATGCCAGGCAATAGCTTCTCCCTCACGGTCTTCATCACTCGCCAGCCAGACCATTTCTGCATCCTTAGCAAGCCCTTTTAATTTGCGAACAACATCCTTCTTATCTTTAGATACAATATATTTAGGCGTGAAATCTCCCTCGGTGTCTACACCAATCTCCTTGGTAGGCAAATCTGCGATATGCCCAAAACTGGAAGCGACCTTATAGTCCTTTCCAAGAAACTTTTCTATAGTTTTAGCCTTCGCAGGAGACTCAACAATCACTAAATTCTTAGCCATAAATTTGTCGGTTTGTAAGTGCAAAAGTATATCAAATTTTTCTTCTGCCCGTTAAACTTGCTTTAAAACCAAAGAACGATGCCTTGAAAACCCCGAATTTGATACTATTCAGGGATTCAAAATAAATTAAGGAAGTAAGATTTTAATTACCCGTTAAAGATTATTCTGTATAAAAAAATATGGAAGAGGCTCCCTGCAGTTCGTATTTAAGATCTGGAGAAATATTTCCGGAAACCGAAGTTGCATCGTTGAAGGCAAGTATTCTACCATTATTATTTAGCGCTTCTGCAACAAAGATGACATTATAATTAGAGTCATAAACCACGTTCACAGGGTTTCCTAATAAAGTATTACTCCCTGAAATTCTTAACTGATCATCACTAACGATAAAACCTCCATTCACCGTATTTGAAAATTTTTCATCGAAATTCTGAATAATATGTAATCCACCATCTGAACTCGATTCTGGTTCACCTATATCGGAAAGCACCATGGTCCCGTTATCATAATCTAAACCATGAGAACGCACCAAGCCCTGGATCGCGACGATCTTATCTGCAGTAACAATACGATTCATCATATTTGAATTTAGAAAATTGCGATAAACTGCCAGTTTATTGGTTTCATCCACCGCCAGGTACAAATCATTATTCACGAATTCTATTCCCCAAACCTTAAATTTGGTCTGAACCACATTTCGTAAAATGAAATTATCTGCGGTCTTTCTGTAAATATAAAGTCGACCCTCTGGAGTTGTCTCATCCTCATCAAGATCTGTATTATCTGAAACCACATAAAACTCTCCACTTACCGCAAGATCTCTGGGGTTTTCCAGGTCTTCATCACCAAAAATATGGGTTTCGGGATTTTTTGTTCCGCCATCACCCAGTGAACTTATGTCTTCATAAGACTCCAAACGATTTGCAGATCTTGAGACTATTGTAAAGGCATCTTCATTTGAAGAGAAAAAAATCCCTTCTGAATCTGAAGATGAATTCGCATATTTTGTAACAATCCCGGTATTAATATCATACCTATTTACATCACCATTATGAGAAGTAGCATATAAATGGGCAATTTGAGAAGTGATCACTCTTCTATTCTGGTCATCATCACTACTACAGGAAGCAACTATTAACAATATAAGTACAGGAAGAAATAATTCTGATCTTTTCAAAACCTTAAATTTTTCACGAATATATAACGCAAACTTTCAATATGGTCTGTGAGCGTTAAATATCTGTTATTTGAAATTATCTTAACGCAAAAATCTATCCGTATTGTTCATATTATCTCAAAAGCGATCAATATGAGCAATAAAAACAAAGTAGCTGTGATCACAGGAGCAAGCAGCGGAATTGGTGAGGCGATCGCCAGAAAATTATCCTCAGAAAATTATGTAGTAGTTCTGGCCAGCAGGAGCCTGGAGAAACTAAAAGAAATACAGAAAGATCTTAAGGGTGAGAGTATGGTTGTGGAACTGGACGTTACCAGCACAGAAAGCGTGAGTAAAGCCTTCAACGAAATCTCCGAAAAATACAGTAGCATCGATATCCTTATAAATTCAGCAGGTATCATGCCTCTTACCTATCTCAAGAACAGACACCTTGACGAATGGCTTAACACGATTGAAGTGAATGTAAAAGGAGTGTTGCGTTGTATTTATTCAGCCCTCCCACATATGGAAAAGCAAAAAGGCGGGCATATTGTAAACATCGCTTCTGTAGATGGAAAAGAGATCTTTGCCGGAGGAGCTGTATATGGCGCATCGAAGGCGGCGGTAATAGAATTATCTAAAGCTATGAGAATGGAACTTTCTCCAGAATACAATATTAGAGTAACTGCTATTGAACCTGGAACGGTAGAAACCGATCTTAGAAATGATATAACAGATAAAGAATTACTGGACGACAAGGACTATGGAGGAGATGAGTCTAAACTTAAACCAGAAAATATTGCAGATGCAGTTTTCTATGCGATCTCACAGCCAGATTCTGTAAATGTGAATGAATTATTAGTAAAGCCAACGGGAAAATCCTGAATTGGTAGATACAAAAAATTAGAAAAGAATATTATGAATTTAGGACATGTATTAAAATTAGCAGGAAAATTTGTAGCCCGGGGATTTATCTTCAAAGCGGGTAAGAAAGCGGCTTTAAAAGGTGGAAAAGTTGGGATTGGAGCAGCCTCATTACTTGCAGGTGGCTATATGGCATATTCTCTTTTGCAGAAAAGAGAAGAAAAGATGAAATCTAAAAAACGCATCGCCAAAGCAAAAAAAGCGAACAAAGAAACAATTATAGTATAGTTGCTTAATTTAAAATACTGAAAGGTCAATACTAAAATTTGGGCTTTCAGATCTATTTAGCAGGCCTAAAAGTATTATTCTTTATCTTGACATTTAAACTTTCAAGATGAAGCAAATTTTACTTTACGGCCTGTTATTTTTTATGTCACAACTAACATTCGCACAGGAACCAGATTGTGCCTGCTGCTCTGATCAGCATTATCAATTCGATTTTTGGGTTGGCGACTGGGAAGTCTTCAATGAGAACGGAGATAAAATTGGAGAAAACCTTGTGAAAAAGCTAGAAGATAATTGTATCCTGAACGAAAACTGGGAAGCAGAAAACGGCAGCAGCGGCAAGAGTTATAATTACTATGATCCTTCAGATAAAACCTGGAATCAGCTATGGATAACCAACACCGGTAATATTTTAAAATTGAAGGGCAAAGCCAGTAAGAATCAAATGATATTGAAAAGCGAACTCAAAGAAGGAAAACAAGGAGAATATATTAATCAGATCACCTGGACAAAAAACGCAGATGGCAGTGTAACCCAGCACTGGGAGATACTTGATGCCAAGGGCAATTTCCTAAATAATGCCTTTAAAGGAGTTTACAGAAAAAAGCAGGATAATTAATTACTGAAGATACTATCTGAATCTGCACTTAAACTCTCAATTTCATCAGAGTCATCTTTCGTGAAATTTGAGATCCCCTTTTTTAGCCACTTATAATATTCATCGGCATCGGGTTCATAGGAAGAAGGTGAAATCAAAGACTCCTCTTCATGATTTATAAGTACGTAGTACGGCTGAGCATTCGCTTTATACCGGCTAATTTGAAAGTCACTCCATTTGTTCCCGATACTTTCTATTTCCTTGCCTGTAGTTTCTGAAACATACTGTTCAGACTCAGGTAATTTTCTTTTATCATCCACATATAGGGAAATCAGAACAACATCATTTTTCAGGATATCCAGTACCTGAGGCTCGCTCCAAACCCTTTCCTCCATCTTCCGGCAATTCACACAAGCATGTCCCGTAAAATCGATCAATACAGGAAGATCATTTTCTTTGGCATAGGCAAGACCGTCCTCATAATCGTGAAAAGACACAATATCATGCGGCCCATATTCGGCACCTTCAGGTAATCCCTGCTTATTAGAAGTAATCCCGGCATTAGAAGCTCCAATCCCATCAGGTGATTCGCTATACTGTAATGGCGGCGGAAAACCACTGATCAGTTTTAAGGGTGCTCCCCAAAGCCCGGGGATCAGGTAAATAGTAAAAATCAAAGCTACCAGCCCCGTTATTAAACGCCCAACAGAAATATGCTCTTGCTTAGAATCATGAGGTAATCTTATTTTTCCAAATAAATAAAGTGCCAGCATTCCGAAGATCGCGATCCAGATCGCAAGGAATATTTCACGCTCAAGAATATGTAATTGTAAAACCAAATCTGCATTAGAAAGGAATTTAAAAGCCAGGGCTAACTCCAGAAAACCAAGAGTTACCTTAACCGTATTTAGCCATCCACCAGATTTAGGCAGAGTATTGAGCCAGCCTGGAAACGCCGCGAAAAGTCCAAATGGTAGCGCGATAGCCAGTGAAAATCCAAGCATTCCAACAATAGGAGCAATTCCTCCTTTAGAAGCTGCTTCAACCAATAATGTTCCTACGATAGGACCGGTACAGGAAAATGAAACGATCGCTAAGGCCAGGGCCATAAAAAAGATACCTATTAACCCACCTTTATCTGCCTTTGAATCGATCTTTGTTCCCCAACTGCTGGGTAAGACGATCTCAAAAGCTCCCATGAATGAAAAAGCAAAAATCACCAGTAAGATAAAGAAAGCAAGGTTGAACCAAACGTTAGTTGATAAAGCATTCAAAGAATCTGCACCGAAAATGAGCGTTACCAAAGATCCAAGAAGTACGTAAATCACTATGATAGAGATACCGTAAAATATCGCGTTTCTTATCCCGGCCGCCCTGGATTTACTTTGCTTGGTAAAAAAACTTACCGTCATTGGGATCATAGGGAAAACACATGGAGTTAGCAATGCCGCGAAACCTGAAAGAAAAGCTACAATGAAGATTCCCCAGAAAGACCTTTTTTCCTCCGGATTATTTAGAACTATGGCCTCATCTTCCTCAACTGCATCTTCTATAGAGTTATCTGCAGTCTCAGAAGTAATCGCGTTTTCCTTAAGGATAAAATCAAGATCCTTAGAGTCAAAAATACAGGCTTTATCATCGCAAGCCTGATATTCAACTTTAGCATTTATACGTGCCAGGGAAGTATCCATGACCTTGATATTCTGAGTAAAGGTGGCATTATAAGCGAAATAGCTAAGATCCATTTCGAAGACCTTATCAAATTCAGTAATCGCATCGCTTTCTTTGGTATTTCCAACAAGCTCATATTTTTCCCCGGCTTTTTCATAAATAAATACCGTAGGTAAAGCCCCTCCTTCAGGAAGCTCCTGTGAATAAAGGTGCCACTTATCTTCAATATTAGCATTGATCACTAACTGGTATTCATCTTCAGCGATCTTTTTTACCTCCGTATCCCATTGAACCGGATTATGAATTTGAGCCTGAGCTAAAAAACCGGTTAACAGAATCAGGAAGAAGAATCCTTTTTTAAACAAATTGTCTAGCATATTATTGAAATCCTGATGATAATTTTATTCTGAAAATCGCTCAAATTTAAGGAAATTAAAGAGAATTGTTCTTTACTGAAATTCTTATCTCTAGTTAATTCAGTAGAAGCTTTACCTCAATTTTTGTACCTGCATTTTCACAGGAAGAAATATCCATTTCGCCATATGATTCCCGTACCATGTCCTGAACTAACTTTAAACCCAAACCAAACCCCTGTTCGCCCAATGTACCTTTAGTCGCGTTCAATTTGTGTTCCTTGAATTCTGCCAGGGCTTTCTTAGACATTCCAACTCCATTATCAGTAATCACAAAATTCAGATATTTGCCGTTATCGAGATATAGTACATCCAGATCTACCGTGATCTTACCATTAGCGGGAGTAAATTTTATAGCATTAGAGATAAGGTTTCCAAAAACAGATAGAAGTTTTCTGCGGGAAAAAATGAGGTTAGCTTTTTCTGGGTTTATCCTTATCTGAAAATCAATATTTTTTGACCTGGCAGGCAACCTGTATAATTTCAGTAATTTTTCTTTTAATTGCTTAAGATTGATATTTTTCACCTGAACTGGATCATTTTTTAATCCGTTCTTTAAAATATCATTAGTATGTTCCAGGACACTATCCCCTGAATCTTTTATAAGCTTAAAATACTGTTTCATTTCTTCTTTGCTCGAATCTTCGGTTGCAGCTACTTCGGCCAGGCCGGTAATTCCGGTAATAGGTCCACGTATATCATGGGCTACCTGATTCTTGATCTTAACGGCAGTATTGAGAGAGAACAGGGTTTCATCAATTTTTCTTTTAAGCTCCAGTTTATTCACGATCTCAGAAGCCACAAGCCGTAGCATGGCCTTATTCCGGTCACTGATTTCCTTAGAGTTCTTGTCTAGAACACACAATGCACCAATGTTATCCCCAGATTTCAGCGTTAAAGGAATTCCCAGATAATAATTAAACCCGGAATCACCATCTATAAAACCCCTGTCATAATAGACTGGATCCTTATCAAGTTCCTTGATCTCTAAAGGCTCATGAGAGCGTATAGTCCTATCACAAATTGATTCTTCGCGGGGCATTTGCAATAATTTTGAAGAGAATGAAGTAACCGTCCATTGATAGTAGTTATCTATGAGGTTTATTACAGACATCTCTGCCCCGGCAATCATTGCCGCTAATTCTACTAGAGATTTGAATTCCTCCTGTAACTCGTGGTAGTCAAGGTCAAATGCACTCAGGCTTTTTATCCTTTGATATTCAGCCGCATCACTTTCAACAATCTCATTTAACATAGGTAGGTTTTAGGGTGCGTAAATATATTAATTTAAACCACCATTATTGATGAGTTACTTATATGATTCAACCTGTAAATCTCTGGCCGTGATGAATTGAGCAATAATACTAATGGCGTTATACTCCTTAAGCATTATATAGCCTCAATTAGTCTGAAAATTACCATTCAAATAAATAAAGCGGCGGAAGCAATAACAGCATGGAAACGAGAATAAGGATAAGCACTTTGGGAAATGCCCACTTCAACCACTTATCGTAAGGAATGTTTGCGATCGAGAGAACTCCCATGGTTACACCACTGGTAGGGACGATCATATTAGTAAGCCCATCGCCCATTTGAAAGGCGAGCACAGCAATTTCCCTGCTTATTCCCAGCACATCACTCAACGGAGCCATAATAGGCATGGTTAATGCAGCCTGTCCCGAACCCGACGGGATGAAGAAGTTAAGACAGCATTGGAAAAGGAACATCAATTCTGCGGAAATATATTTAGGAGTATCCCCGGCCAATTGAGCAACCGAATTCAAGATCGTATCTATGATGAGCCCTTCTTCGGCAATGATGAGCAAACCTTTGGCTAAACCTATCACCAGGGCAGCCTTCATCATTCCCTGTGCTCCTTCTACAAAGGCTTCAATGGCTTTAGTTGCAGACATTCGGTAAATAACGGCGGAAAGCATTCCCAGACCTATGAAAAGTGCCGCGATCTCATTGATGTACCAGCCAAATTCATTGACTCCGTAGATAAGTAATACCAGGGCAAAAAGCAGGGCAAGAAGGATCATCTTTCTCCTTAAATTAAGTTCAGGCATATCGCCAACAGCCAGTTCTTCCCCGCTTTTGATATTTAGACCCGATAAGATACTTCTCTCGGGGTCTTTTTCAATTTTTAAAGCATAACGATATAAGGCAATTCCAGCTATAAGGGTAAGAATGAACCAAACCACGAGCCTATATTCTATACCTCCAAAAACAGGCACCTGCGCAATACTTTGCGCGATCCCGATAGTAAACGGGTTCGTGATCGCTCCAGCAAAACCTACTCCAGTGCCAATCACAGGAATGGCTGCACCAATTATCGCATCATATCCCAGCGCATTTGCTAGCGGAATGGTAATAAGAACAAACACCAGTATCTCCTCGCTCATCCCAAACGTGGCCCCCGCCAGGGAAAATAAGGCGGTTAGAAAAGGAACTATAAGGCCTTTATATTTTGGATTTTTTTCAGCGAATTTTATAATACTGAAAAGTCCGGCGTTTATCGCGCCGGTCGCATTTAATACCGAAAAAGCTCCTCCTACAAGAAACACAAAACCTATTACAAATGCTGCCGAAATAAAGCCCTTAATTGGGGCGGTTAAAAAAGCACCTACACCTTGCGGATTTGCCTCTACCCTTTCATAAGACCCCGCAACGATCATATCGGTGCCATCGATGGTTTCCCGATCGAACTGACCGGCCGGGATAATCCAGGTGAGCAGAATGAACACAATGGAAATACCCAGGATAATGGCAATGGTATCTGGAAACTTTCTTGGCAAACTCATTATAGATTTCGCTTTTAATTAAAGGGCAAATTTTTCTCCCGGTAAAACAATACTAAGCTGAAGATCTCTAGCTCCGAGTAAACCCTTTTTTGAAATTTTGCTTTTCTTATTGTTCCTAATCACAATAACCTGTGATGCACCAAGAACTCTGGCACTATCCTGCTGAACAAGAATGGCTGTAGATTCATCGATCCCTATGGAAATTTCTTCAGGATTTTCTATAACCGTACTAATTAAACGGTTCATTCTCATTCGCTGAATAAAATGCTGATCTATGATGGCGTTCTCAATAAGACCCAGACCTTCTTTTAATTCGATATTATCTGCTTCAATGGTTCTGAAATCTCCGGTATATTCAGGATGTTTAAATTCATCACCAGTGATCATCTTTTTACTCATCACTGCGGCTCCGGCACTGGTTCCGGCTATAGTAGCGCCATTTTGATAGGCTCTTTTTATGGCATCAGATACCGGGGAATCAAGTACAATATCCATGAACCTGTTCTGGTCACCGCCAGAAATATAGATCAGACCTGCATTAGCCAGCGATTCCAGATGCTCTACATTCTGCCTGTTCTTTTGAAAATTAAATCCTTTTATCTTTTCAGGCTTAATCCCCAATTCGGTAAATTGTTTTGCCGCATAAAAAATAGCTGAATCAGGTTCTATACTAGCCATTGGAAGGATCACTGCATATGTATCATTTTCGAGATCACTCACCTTGATTAGCTCTTTTACAAGTTCCGGGGGGCGCTTTCCTCCTCCGATAATGAACAATTTCCCTTTTGCCTGATTTTTGACCTGGGGAACTTCCTGTTTTTCATCAGAAGCATTTCCTGAACTATCTCCAGAATTACAGGAGATCCAGAACAAGCTCATTATTAACAGCCCGGCGATTTTACCTAATTTCATAATCTTTGTTTTCAAAAGAAAGAAGAGGAAAATTAAACTTTTTCCTCTTCATCCCATACATATATTTTTCGTTCACTTGAGTTGACATATCCGCGGTACATTCCGGCGGAATTATAAGACATAATAGCGTTTCCTTCAGAATCTACAGCAACCAGGCCACCATCACCACCAAGATTACCATGATGCTCGTGGATAGCCTTTTCAGCGGCTTCCTCAAGGGACATTCCGGCAAACTCCATTAAATTGGAAACATAAGAAGCTACGGTAGCCCTCATGAAAAATTCTCCAATTCCCGTACAGGACACGGCACAGGTTTTATTCTGAGCATAAGTTCCGCTGCCAATAATGGCAGAATCCCCTATTCGTCCTTCCATCTTATTGGTCATCCCCCCGGTAGAAGTGGCCGCAGCCAGATTTCCCTTAGAATCCATTGCCACAGCTCCAACGGTACCTTTCTTGAAGTTTGAATGGTCCAGGAAAGTCTCATCTGTATTCATGGCCTTAGCCTGTTTCCACTGTTCCTCTCTAAATGGCGTATCGAACCAGGAATTATCCACAAGGTCGTGTCCATTTTCGGCTGCAAATTTATCTGCATGCTCACCCGAGATCATCACTATATCGTCTCTCTCCATCAGGGTTCTAGCGAAATTTACCGGATTTTTCACCCTGCTGCAATTTGCCAAAGCCCCGGCTTTTAGATTGGATCCATCCATAATGGAAGCCTCAAGCAGATGCTTCCCATTCCTTGAATAAACCGCACCCTTCCCGGCGTTAAAATGCCTGCTGTTCTCCAGAACAACAACCGCTGCACAAACAGCATCTATAGCCGAACCACCTGCTGCCAGGATCTTTTCTCCGGCTTCCAGGCTGGCATTAAGATCTTTTAGAATTAGATCAATATCGCTTGAAGATAGGTTCTCCTTTTCTATAACCCCCGCCCCCCCATGGATACAAAGGGAATATTTATATTTTTTTGTCATTTATTATCGATTGAATATATCTACAGTGTATATGAGCTGCAAATCTAGTCTGTTTTAAAAGTATGCAGTCCCAGGCTGGAAGTATGGCATTAATTCAAACACTTACTCCCAGCTAAGACCACAAAATCAAACACTTATTTTCTAATATCCTGGATTCTGCACCAGGACACCTCCGGATATTGCTATTTCACGCTGCGGGATAGGATATACTGTTCTAAAGGATTCTATTCCCAGAATAGCTTCTGCTCTTTCCAGCCTTACAATATCGAACCAACGATGTCCTTCAAAAGCAAGTTCTCTTGCTCTTTCTTCTAACAATATATCTGTGAAAGACTCAAAATCTGAAGCTTCCTCCAGGGTAACCGGCATAGAAGGCAGCGATCTTGTTCTAACCGTATTAAGGTCTTCCAGGGCAAGTTCAAATTCTCCCATTCTTGCTCTTGCTTCAGCCCTTATCAAATAGACTTCAGAAAGTTTAATAATGATCGTATTCCCATCAACGGTGGCGTCGTTAATCCCATATTTATCTACAAAGACCACACGCCCGTCGTCAAAATAAAGATCACCTCTTGGATCGTCATCATCACTCATTTCGGCATAGAATTCTTCATAACTTGCAGAAACTTCAGGTGGCGAAACAGAGAAATATTCGGTTAGGGTATTCCCATCAGTTTCGGTGAATTCAAGTTCGAAGATAGCTTCAGCAGAACCTTCACTTTCGTAGATATCATTGTAGTTATCATTCAGGTCATAATTAGGGTTTTCTATAGCCAGGCTAGCATATTGCTCGGCTTCCTCATAATTCCCCGCGTATAGATGAACCCTTGCCAGTAGCGCTTCCGCAGTACCTTTTGAAACAAGGAATTTTTCACTGTCATATTCCATCAGGGAAACCGCAGTTTCAAGATCTGAAATGATCTGATCGTAAGAAGCGGCTACGCTAGATCTGCCAATGGTTCTGGCCGTTTCATTGTCTACATACTGAGTGAAAACCGGAACTCCAAATTCAGAGTTCATATCTGTGAATTGACCAAATTGTCTTAGTGCATCAAAAAGACCTAGTGCTCTGAAAAAATGAGCCGCACCTTCAGACTCAGGATCGTCTAACTGCAATTCGTCTACTTTCTCCAGGATAAGGTTACTGGAATTTACCAGGGCGTATGCATCTACCCAGCTGCTTTCCACATAAATACTGGAAGCAGGAATAATGGCATTGTCCAGTTGCGTAAAACGTTCACGGAAACCCGTTGCATCTGCAATTCCACCGGTTAAGGCTTGGGCCATTAAAAATTCTCCTCCATAATAAGTCCCGCTTTGGGCAAGACTATAAAGTCCCGTAACGGCAGATCTCAGAGAGATTCCGTCTGTGATCGCTTCTGTAGAACGAATCTCATCATCCAGTTCTACCTCTAAAATATCGCTACAACCGGTTAGTGAACCGAGAAGTAATGTTATGATTAAAAATTTATTTATTCTTTTCATGATCGTTTTTTAAAATGAAGCATTTAATCCTATTGTGATCGTACGCGCCTGCCCTAGGGTTCCGAAATCTTCCCCCTGAAGGATGTTTAGGTCGGTTTGATTTGAGGTATTTGTGGAAACCTCTGGATCGAATCCTAGATAATCTGTGATAGTAACAAGGTTCTGCCCCTGTACATAAAGATTCAAGCCTGACAGACCTATAGAATCTACAAGATCTGAAGGAAGGTTATAATCCAGTCTAAGCGTTTTAAGCCTTATAAAATCACCATCTTCCAGGAACTGTGTACTAAATCTTTGTAATTGGCCGGCTTCGGTAGAAGGCCTCGGCACATCTGTTTGCTGTCCCGGTTCTCTCCAGTAATTATCATACACTCTCTCACTGATATTTCCGTAAGGAATGCCGCTTCGAGTGAATCCAAAGTTTTCGTAAGCGTGTCTACTCTGGTTAAAGATATTATTTCCGCCGGAAAATTGAATGTTGGCAGTTAAGCTGAATCCTTTATAAGAGAAGTTGTTCTGCCATCCACCAAAATAATCTGGCAAAGCACTGCCTACGATCTGGCGATCATCGAAATCTATTACTCCATCATTATTTACGTCTTCGAACATGGCATCCCCGGTTTGAGGAACTACCCCTTCATATTTTATCAAATAAAGCGTGCTTACTGCCTCCCCTTCTTTCAGGATGTGGTTTCTACCTATGATCTCGCCATCGTTTTGCAGCTTAATAATCTCATTATCCAGGAATGAAAAGTTCACGCCAGTAGTCCAGTTAAAGCCATCGCCCTGGATGACATCTGCATTCAGACTGAATTCGAAACCACTGTTCTCGATCTCCCCGATATTCTGAAAAACAGAACTGAAACCTGTTAACCCAGAAACACCAGCGCTAAGCAGAAGATCTTCGGTTTGCTTTTTAAAATAATCTGCAGTCACATTAATTCTCTGGTCAAATAAACCAAGATCTAAACCAATGTTAAGCTGCTTGGTCTTTTCCCAGCCAAGATCGGAGTTTTCAAGTCTGTTCGGGGCAATTCCAGGTCTACCGTTATAATTGGCATTCAGAGAATAAGTTCCTACCCAATTGGAAGAAATTTCCTGGTTTCCGGTTATACCATAGCTACCTCTTAATTTAAGGTTAGAAACAGATTCAACATCGAAAAAGTCTTCTTCATTCAATCTCCAGGCAACAGACCCGGAAGGGAAATACCCGTACTGATTGTCTTCACCAAAACGAGAAGAACCATCGGCTCTTAAAGTGAAAGCAAATACATATCTGTTATCGAAAGAATAGTTAGCACGTCCAAAAAATGACTGCAAACCAAATTGATTTTTACCAGTAGTACTGTTTATGATCGTGCTGGCAGCAGAAATACTAGTGGTGTTATTGGTAGCAAATCCTACTCCCGCCTGGTCTGAAAATTGAGCCTTGGTTTCCTGCAATGTCCAACCTGCAAGGAGGTCAAGGTCATGTTTATCCCCAAAAGTCTTGTTGTAATTCAGTGTATTCTCCAGCTGCCAGGTAGTTTCTTCGTAAGTGGCGAAAATTGCCTCCCCATCGTCTGATTTATTAGTTCCTGCCGGAACAAAAGACTCTTCTACGAAATTTGAATATTCAGAAGAGAATGCAGATCTGAAAGTCAGGTCTGGAATGATATCCCATTCAACAAAGGCGGAAGCCTGGAAACGCGTACTTTGAGAATCATTGATATATTTTTCAGCGATCAATACCGGGTTTTCCAATGGCCACCAGGTGTTGTAACTAAAAGGGTTGGTAAACTCGCCGTTTTCATCTCTAATTGGCGCTGTTGGATCCCAGCCCTGCGCGTTGATGATCACCCCGTATTCGTCATTTTCGTTAATCGTACGATCATGGTTACTGCGGTTCACAAAAATCGTGGTTCCTATCTTTACTTTATCATTGATACTATGATCAAGATTCAAACGGGTACTCAACCTGTCGAATTCCTGACCTATTTGGATACCTTCCTGCTTGAAGTAATTCCCACTTAAATAGAATCTTGTTTTTTCTGAACCCCCTCGGGCACTTATATCCAGGTTCTGAGTGATCCCTGTTCTGAAGATCTCATCATAAATATTGGTGCTAACTCCATTAGAAGTATCGATCCAGTCGAAATAATCCTCTCCCAAACCGTCAAATTCGGCAGCGGTATTGAAGAATTCTTTAAATCGATTAGGACCAACAAGATCTGGAGTATTGGTAATTTCAGAGAAGCCGGTATAGTAACCCACGTTTACCAGGGTTTTACCGGTCTTTCCTCTTTTGGTGGTAATAAGCACTACCCCATTTGCACCACGCGAACCATAGATTGAGGCCGCTGCAGCATCTTTTAGGATTGTGATAGATTTAATATCGTTCGGGTTAATATCTGCCAGTGGATTCGTTGGCTGAATATTGCTATTCAATGCTGAATTGTTCCTTGAAACCAGAGGCACGCCGTCTACAATAAATAAAGGCTGGCTACTTGCCGAAATAGAAGAAACACCCCTGATATTTACATTTATCGCTGCTCCAGGTGTAGCCGAAGAAGTAGAAATATTCACCCCTGGCGTCTGCCCTTGCAAAGCAGATTCAAAACTCGCGGCCGGGTTCTTCCCGATCTCTTCAGTATTTATGGTCTGGATACTACTACTAATATCCTTTTGCTCCTGGGTACCATAACCTACGATTACGATTTCATCCAGAGATTGGTCTGCAGCGAGACTTATATTATAGGAGTTTGAATCGGTTAATGGGACCATTTTAGATTGGTAACCCACAAAAGAAACTTCCAGCGCCTGAGTTCCCTCAGGTACTTCGATGGAGAAATTACCGTCAAAATCGGAAACAACCCCGATGCTTGAATCAGGAACCAGGATATTGGCACCTAGTAAAGGGTCCCCGGTATCTTCAGCGGTCACTGTACCGGTAATTGTTCTTTGTGCGAATCCGGACGCGCCGCACATAAACATGATTAGATATACTAATAGTTGTTTAGAGAAATTCATTTTAATAATTATTGATTAATACTTGAAATAGTCAATACTCTCAGGTATCCAGGGAAATTAAATTCCATGGTATACTGCTGATAGAAAATCATTAAAAGATGCTCTCTAGCAATCGAAGATGGGCTGAAGTCCTTGTAGCGTAAGGGACTTGCAGGAAATATTTAAATTATATAACCGTATTGAAAACATAGTTATGCAATTAAAGAATAGATAATTATTGAAATACACGTGAAAAGGTCATTCACGGTAAAAGATTCGGAAAAGAAAAAAGGGATAGTCTAGCAATCAAATATCGGCTGAAGCCCCATCAAGGTAAGTGGCTTGCAGTAAAATTGCGATATTTTTAGATTGTTTTTCAAATTAGGCTTTGAATAAAAACTTAGTTAAAAGTATAAAAAATTCTTAAAGAACGAAAAAAAATTGAAAATTTAACCTGCACTAAATCAGGTAGCTCCCTTTTAATAGGAATTATATCAAAAAAAAAAAGCATCCTGAAAGGATGCTTTTCTTGCTCGTCAATATATGGAAATATAGGGTCTAACTACTCATAAGATATATAAAGAGAAGAAAGTTTTCCAATTAAAAACGGGCTTTTTCTGTACTCCATAACCATAACCGTATTTATTTCCAAAGCCAAGATCCACTTGTTGAACATTATTCAAAATAAAATTAATTTTTGGCATTGAACCACTTCTTTTGGCTTCAACAGGGTATGCGATCAAATCTTTATCTGTATGTCCAGCCTTTATTACGTACAAAATTAGGTCTGCATATTTATTAATAAGGAATGTATCTGTTACCAACATGGACGGCGCGGAATCTATTATTATATAATCATAATTCTCTTCCAATTTCTTGAACATGCTTTCTAGCTTTGGCTGCCTTAGTAATTCAGAGGGGTTTGGTGGAATGCTACCCGAAGGCAGGATACTTAGGTTGTTATGAAATTTTGATTTTCCTATTAAGCCTTCAAGGCTGAGATCATCATTAGCAAGGTAATCACTTAATCCTATGTTCTTTTCAGACCTTTCGAGATATTGATGAAGTTTTGGATTGCGGAGATCTGCTCCAACTAATAGAACTTTCTTTTCTGTGTTTGCCAGAGTAATAGACAAATTTAAAGCTGTAAAAGTTTTACCTTCTCCCTTAATTGTTGAAGTTATCAATACTTTTCCGCCTTTATGAACACTTCTAGACTTCAACAATAAGAATTGAAGATTGGTAATAAGAAACCTGAAAGCCTCAGCAAGCATAGACCTGTCATGCTCTGTGATTATCAATTCCTTTTTATCCTTTACTCTGGGTAATTCTCCCACAATTGAAATCTCCCTTGTTAGTTCTTCAAGATCTCCACGTTTCCGGATCTTGTTATCAACCAGGTTTTTAATATATATAATTGAAAACGGTATGAAAAACCCTAGAACGACTGTTCCCAATAATACACTTTTTGATTTTGGAGAAACAATATAGCCTGAACTATATGCGCTATCTACAATTTTGGCCTTTGGAGCAGTAACAGCCAGAGCAAGTGAATTCTCTTCTCTTTTCTGAAGCAGGTATAAATATAATGCCTCCTTTATACTTTGCTGTCTTTCAATACCTCTATACTCCCTCTCCTGAGAAGGTACTGCCAATATTTTTGAACCAATACTTCTCATCTGCCTGGAAACTTCGTTTTGAGAGATCTGGAGATTTTTACTTAACCTTTGCAGACTTTGAAAAATATTAGCTTTGATCTGATCGATATTATTATTTATTCGGATTACCATAGGATTCAACTCAGTTGAACTTTTCATAATCCTATTACGCTCCAGAATCAGGTCATTATATTCCGCTATTTTTTGATTTATAGCATTTTCCTGTATTCCCAGATTTGCAGGAAGTAGTTCAGAATTTGAGCTTGTTGATAGGTAATCTAACATAGCATTGGCCAATTCTATCTGGGTACCTATCTCCTGTCTTTTTTGATTGTACTCGCTGGCAGTTTCTACAAACAATTGAGATTCTGTCTGGATATCTGTTAAGCGATTACTCTCTTTAAATTCCTCTTTTCCTGATTCGACGAATTCCAATTCCCCATTAATTATATCCAGGCGATCATTTATAAAATTGGCCGTATTCCCTGCGATAAGATTCTTATCCTCTATGGCATCTTTATTAAATTCAAAGATCACCTGATCCAGAATATCCTTTGCTTTTTCCATTACAGGATCCTCCAATACCAATTGAATTACATTTGAATTTTCCTTTTCCTGAATAAGCTTAAGGTCACCACGATATTTTGAAGCTACTTCTTCTACTTCTGCAAAATTCATGGTGATATCAGAAAAGGTTTCAATACCGGTCTTTGGCACAAAAACCACATTGGCAAAACCTAGATTTACAGGAGAACCAGGTGTTGAATTAATTACTTCCAAAGTTTTGAGATTAGTGATTTTGAGACGATCTTTTTCGTTTAAAGAGATTTTATAACTACCACCCCAATCCTCAACTTCATCCTTTTTCTTTATTTTTAAAATCTTCAATGAAAAAGGATTTTCTCTATACAATTCAACATCCCTTACCTGGCCTTCCACAAAATAAGTGATATTAATACCTAAGGCTTTCACTACCTCATGCATTAGCCTTCTGGATTTTAAAATGGCTATTTCCTTCTCCAGGTTATTTGTTTTTAATCCAGTTAATCCCAAATCTGGCATTTCAGACCCGCCATTATTACTCGTTTCCTGATTAATGATAATACTTGCAGAAGCACTATAAATTGGGGTGGTATAGCGCAAATAAAAAATACCGCCTACCATTGCGGCACCAATCCCTAACACGAACCAATACCAGTATTTCAGATATTTCTGAAGCTCCTTTCTAAGGTTAAATTTATTAACCGGTGGTCTATATGAATTATTAGAATAGGTCATTTTTTCAATTGGTTACCAAAATAATGGTGGAGATTAGGAAAGACATAATGGCGATATAACTTCCGGCATTATTTAAAACACTCGCAGATTGCCTTTTGGTTCCTTTTGGCTCTACGTATACAACGTCATTTTGCCTAAGATTAAAATAAGGCGAGTTTACCGAATTAAAATCTGTAATATCAAGATAGGTTTTGGTTTTCACCCCGTCAACTTCCCTTATAATCATTACATTTTCTCTTTTTCCGAAAATTGTAAGATCACCGGCGAGACCAAGTGCCTGCGTCAGGCTAATATTATCATCCTGGATTATAAACGTTCCCGGATTTTTCACTTCTCCCAGAACGCTTATCTTAAAATTAAGAACCCGAACGTTTACAATAGCATCCTTCACATATATAGAAATCTCCTCCTTAATTTTCCTCGCCAACTCAAACGTACTCAGCCCTTCAACTTCTACTGTTCCCAGAACGGGAAATTCAATAGTGCCATCTGCATCCACCATATAAGTTTCCAATTCTACATTACCAGAATTATTTTCCTGTGAGATACCGGCTTTGGTAAGATTAAAAGGAAGAGAAGCCTCAGCCTCTGGAGTAGAAACCCTTATGGTTAGCTGATCATTTGGTCTAATTCTTAAGTTGTTATCTATCTCGTAGTTTATAGAATTTTCTTCATTCTGAAAATAAACTATTTCTCCTCTAGAAACACAGGAGGTGAATAACGGAATTGATAAAAATACTAGTAAGAGAACACTAAGAAGTCGGGAGGTTGTCATAATTTTATTCTTTAATTAATAATAATATTTACCTTAAAAAGCCTTTTCTTCTCCTTTAAGGCAGTTGTATATCGTGTAATAAATTATTTTAAAGTCTAAAATGGGGCACCACTTCTCCAGATAAAAAATATCCAGCCTGGTTCGATTTATAATATCCGACTTTTTTACGACTTCTCCTCTATAACCTTTAATTTGAGCTAAACCCGTAATTCCCGGTTTCGCATAATGTCTTACCAGGTATTGATTTACAGACCTGGAATATTCTAAGGTATGGGCTTCCATATGAGGCCGGGGACCAACAACACTCATTTCACCTTTCAGAACATTGATAAACTGAGGTAATTCATCCAGACTTGTTTTTCGCAAGAATTTGCCAATTTTGGTAACTCTGCAGTCATTTTTAACGCACATTTTGCTATTAGCTTCCTTGTTAATATGCATGGACCTGTACTTGTAACACCAAAAGGATTGCTTATTATATCCATGTCTTAACTGCCTGAAAAAAACTGGCCCTTTAGACTCAATTCTCATGACCAGATACAATAGTGGTGTGAGCCAGGAAAGCATAAATACAATCACAAATAATGAAAAGAAAATATCAAAGATCCTTTTTCCGTGTTTTGCATAATTCAGTTCTAAAGGGGAGTTTCTTAAATTCAGGACTGGAATAGTTTCAAATAATTCGGCGTTCATTGCCCTTGAAAAAATCCCTTTATTATCTGGTATTAATTTTAATCTTTTAAAGTTATTATCTGCGAAGAGTATAAGCTGTTTTAGCTCATCTCTTGATAATTCTGAGACCATACAATAAATCTCATCTACTCTATTATCCAGGATGTAGTTATAACATTCGTCAAGCCTTCCCAGATAATCTTTAATAGCCACACATTCATTATTAAAATACCCCAGATAGCGATATCCATAATCTGGCCGGTTGAAAATCTTCCTTATCTTAATAATGTTATTGCCGTAACCAATTATTACCACATTTACATAGTTCCCACCTTTGATTCGATACCATTTTCTAATGTAAAAGAATATCCAGCGATAACCCGCTAGCAATAAAAATATCACGCTTAGCACTAAAATTTGCTGCGTTATATTAAAATTTGTCTTTGTGAAAGAGAATGCAGCAAAATATGCCAGTGTGAAAATAAAATAATGCATTACGAATTTATGGAAGCGAGTAATAAACCTCTCTTTCCTTTCCAGCGAATAAAAACTTAGGATTGTAGCAATTATTAGCCATGACATATTATAAAAGAAAATGGAAAAAATGTTTAAATAAGTTGCAGGAGTCAGATAATACAAGGTCACATTCAGGATCAACAAATGTATCCCGAATGAAATTGGAATGATTAGGTCTGCTCCCTTAATACCTTTTGACACTGACATTTTAACCCTCTTTAAATATTTCTGAAATAAGAACTATGGTTAGCTATACATCTAATTACTTACAGATTCTTTAGATGTAAACAGGTTTCTAAGAAATGAAAGGCTTCTGTAGGGTTCAGTTTTTCTAACCTTTTTTACATTTTTATTTGAATTAATATGAGGACGAATTAACTGTGGATAAACGTATTGAGGAATTTTCCGCCCAATTTTAAAAACCAGGGTTAACGGTCCCATCAATTTATGATCTCTGATGACTTTCATATCTTCAGATGATTTTCTACGTTGAAGTTTAATACAAGTACTCTTGCCTCCAAGCCTCATTTTTACGATCCAGTCATTTAAAAAATGTTTGCTGATCTTTTCATTCTGGAACCAGCGTAGGGAAATATCATAATCACTGGCTATTGAATAGTTTAAGCTGTAAAGGCCATATTTATCATACACTTCCTTCTTAACGTAAATTGTTGGATGCAAGGGTATCCAACCAAAATTCAGATAATTCCTTTTAAAGGATTTGGAAGAATAGATCCTTTTTATTCTACTCGTATCATTTTGACTTACGAACATTCCATTACCATACACCAGATCTGCCTTTGAGTCTTCAAAAGCTTTTACAATCTTATCTATCGTTTCTGGCTCATATAGAAAATCATCTGAATTCAGGATGCCAACGATCTCTCCGGTTGCTTTCTTTATTCCTTTATTATACGCATCAAATATGCCTGAATCTTTTTCAGAAATATAATATGCTATTTCATCCTTGAAGGATTCAATTTTAAGTTGAGTACCGTCGGTACTTCCACCGTCAATGATTATTAGTTCAATATTTCTATAAGTTTGATCTAAAACAGACCTAATACATTCTGTAATAGTATCCGCATTATTAAACACAACTGTAATAATTGAAACTTTCATGATTTTCCCTTTTTAAAAATTTATAAATTCAAATATCCAGCCGCTGATGAATCCACCTGAATATGCTTAGATACAATCTGTATCTTTCGTTTTCTATCGGGGAGCTTGGTGGTAGGGAATTAAATTTGAAATAAGCAGCTATTAAAAAACGCTACATTTCAAGAAGTCAGAATTCTGATTTGAGGTGTGATCAATTTCTAGGTTACCGTTTAATAATTAAACTAAAACTTTGAGAACTATCTTTTGTTTTCAGAATAACAAAATACAATCCGTCTGGATATTGATTTACAGACAAATCAAAAGTATATTCCAGTCCTGCTGTGGCCTTACCTTCTGCTATTAGCATTAGGTAGGTTCCCATCGAGTTGAACAAATTCAATGTATAATCTCTATTCCTGTCTAGAATAAACTTTACCGTAGCACCACCGGAAGTTGGATTAGGATAAACCACAAATTCCTCATTGATTGCTGACTCCTGGGTTTCTTGAGATGAAGCGTTAAGTGCTCCAGATAAAGGTGCTGCCTGGGCGGTATTCGAATATACTGACGACAAATTCCCTTTTACCGCTTTTATGCGATAATATAAAATCCCACCTCCCTTTTTATTATTAAGATTTCTATCTGTATAAGAAATTGTATTGGCAGGAAGGCTTATATAATCAATTCGACCAGAAAAATCTGGTTTTGTTGATCGTTCCAAGATAAATCCATCCTCTGTAAGATCATTATCTTTCCATAGGAGGTAAACTTCACTGTTAGAAATCCACTGAGCAGATAAACTAGAGGGTGCATTTAGATTTTGAGAAGGGGTAACATTAATGGTGATTACATTGGAAGTTGTTACCAAACCAAGATTATCTGTTGCTATGGCCGTTAATAAATAAGTGCCCGCCGTAACATTATTCCATGAAATAGAATACGGGCTGGTTGAATCTATCCCTAAGCTGGTTGAGCCATTGAAAAATTCTACCTGAGCAATACTACCATCTGGATCTGAAGCATTAGCAGTAATATTAATATTAGCTAATGCTGTAAAACTGGAATTATTCGAAGGTGATGTAATAGAAACTACTGGAGATTCATTTCCGCCAGGCTCAGAAACCAGAATATTAACTGTTCCCGATGAGCCTGTAGCACCCTTATCGTCTGTAGCCACTGCTCTTAGTGAATAACTTCCAGTAGGAACATTTGTCCAACTAAGCTCATAAGGGCTCGTTAGATCCTCGCCTAATTTAGTATTCCCATTGAAAAATTCAACTTTAGTGACAAACCCATCTGAATCTGAGGCATTAACCAGCATATCTACTGTCGCAGGTGCGACAAATCCAGTATTATTTGCCGGAGTAATAAAACTTACTACCGGACTATTATTAGCTGGAACAGTTCCCTCGGTAACGGTAAATTTATCAGTGGAAGTAAACTGACCTGAAGGTGATACTACAGAAATTTTGACCGATTTAGGTAATTTACCATTTTGCGGGGGTACTCTTACCTCCATTTGTGTATTGGAAACTGAAATGATTTCAGCAACTGAGGGTCCAAATGAAACCTCTGTTACGCCTCCAAGATTCAATCCATTCAATAGAACAATACTTCCAACTGGACCGGATGATGGAATAAAATTAGTAATAGAAGGCAGCAGTAACTGTACATTTATGGTAATAACATTCGAAGTTCCAGATCCGGCATCATTATCAGTAGCTACCGCAGTCAATGCATAACTACCTGCGGTCACGCCATTCCAGCTCACACTCCAACCATCGCTACCGTCCGAATCAGTTCCCAGCGAATTACTTCCTTCGAAGAATTCTACGCTAGTGACACTACCATCAGCATCTGTCGCACCGGCCGTAATTATGATATCTGCAGGAGCAGTAAAGGTCTCATTATTCAATGGCGAAGTGATCGCTACGGTTGGTAATTGGTTTGGATCTTCGACTGTGATATTGATAATTTCTGAAGTTGTAGCTTCCAGAGTATCATCGGTAGCTACCGCAGTCAAGGCATAATTGCCCACAGTCACGCCATTCCATGTCAGACTCCAACCATCACTGCCGTCGCTGTCGATTCCGAGAGAATTTGTACCCTCAAAAAATTCGACGCTGCTAACACTACCATCGGCATCTGAAGCATCGGCTGTAATGATGATATCTGCAGGAGCAGTAAAGATCTCGTTGTTCAACGGTGAAGTAATGGCTACGTTTGGTAATTGGTTCGGATCTTCGACCGTGATATTGATAATTTCTGAAGTATTAGTTTCAAGGTCATTGTCGGTAGCCACTGCTGTCAGGGCATAACTACCCTCAGTTACTCCATTCCAGGTCACACTCCAACCATCGCTGCCATCTGAATCGGTTCCTAACGAATTACTTCCCTCGAAGAATTCGACGCTGTTAACAGTGCCATCAGCATCTGTAGCATCCGCGGTGATAATAATATCCACCGGAGAAGTAAAGATCTCGTTATTCAATGGGGCAGTGATCGCTACGGTTGGTAACAAATTAGGTGATTCCACCGTGATATTGATAATTTCCGAAGTAGTAGTTTCCAGAGCATCATCGGTAGCTACTGCAGTCAGGGCATAACTGCCTGCGGTCACTCCATTCCAGCTCACACTCCAACCATCGCTACCGTCCGAATCAGTTCCCAGCGAATTACTTCCTCGAAAAATTCGACGCTGTTGACACTACCATCAGCATCTGTAGCATCGGCCGTGATAATGATTTCTGCAGGAGCAGTAAAGATCTCGTTGTTCAACGGCGCGCGGTGATCACTACTGTTGGTAATACATTCGGTGATTCTACACTAATATTAATAATTTCTGAAGTTGTAGTTTCCAGGTCATTGTCGGTAGCCACTGCAGTCAAGGCATAACTACCTGCAGTCACTCCATTCCAGTTCACACTCCAGCCATCGCTGCCGTCTAAGTCAGTTCCTAAAGAATTACTTCCTTCGAAGAATTCGACACTGGTTAAATTGCCATCAGCATCTGTTGCATCCGCGGTGATAATTACATCTGCAGGAGAAGTAAAGATCTCATTGTTCAATGGGGCGGTGATTGCTACGGTTGGTAATACATTCGGTGATTCTACACTAATATTAATAATTTCTGAAGTAGAAGTTCCCAAAGCATTATCAGTAGCTACCGCAGTCAGGGCATAGCTACCAGCAGTCACTCCATTCCAGGTCACACTCCAACCATCGCTACCATCTGAATCGGTTCCTAAAGAATTGCTTCCCTCGAAAAATTCTACGCTGGTGACACTGCCATCAGCATCTGTAGCAGCCGCCGTAAGGATAATATCTGCAGGAGCAGTAAATATCTCATTATTCAATGGTGAGGAGATCGCAACATTCGGCAATTGGTTTGGATCTTCCACCGTGATATTGATAATTTCCGAAGTAGTAGTTTCCAGGTCATTGTCGGTAGCCACCACAGATAAGGCATAACTGCCCGCAGTTACTCCATTCCAGGTCAAACTCCAACCATCGCTGCCGTCGGAATCAGTTCCTAACGAATTGCTTCCCTCGAAGAATTCTACGCTGGTGACAGTGCCATCAGCATCTGTAGCAGCCGCCGTGATAATGATATCTGCAGGAGCAGTAAAGATCTCGTTATTCAATGGCGCGGTGATTGCTACGGTTGGTAATACATTCGGTGATTCTACACTAATATTGATAATTTCTGAAGTAGTACTTTCCAGAGCATTGTCGGTAGCTACCGCAGTCAAAGCATAACTACCCGAGCTCACTCCAATCCAGGTCACACTCCAACCATCGCTACCATCTGAATCAGTTCCTAAAGAATTACTTCCTTCGAAGAATTCGACACTGGTGACACTGCCATCAGCATCTGTCGCATCGACCGTGATAATAATATCCGCCTGAGAAGTAAAGATCTCGTTGTTCAACGGTGAACTAATGGCTACAGTTGGTAATTGGTTTGGATCTTCTACTGTGATATTAATAATTTCTGAAGTTGTAGTTTCCAGGTCATTGTCGGTAGCCACTGCAGTCAAGGCATAACTACCTGCAGTCACTCCATTCCAGTTCACACTCCAGCCATCGCTGCCGTCTAAGTCAGTTCCTAAAGAATTACTTCCTTCGAAGAATTCGACACTGGTGACACTGCCATCAGCATCTGTCGCATCGACCGTGATAATAATATCCGCCTGAGAAGTAAAGATCTCGTTGTTCAACGGTGAACTAATGGCTACAGTTGGTAATTGGTTTGGATCTTCTACTGTGATATTAATAATTTCTGAAGTTGTAGTTTCCAGGTCATTGTCGGTAGCCACTGCAGTCAAGGCATAACTACCTGCAGTCACTCCATTCCAGTTCACACTCCAGCCATCGCTGCCGTCTAAGTCAGTTCCTAAAGAATTACTTCCTTCGAAGAATTCGACACTGGTTAAATTGCCATCAGCATCTGTTGCATCCGCGGTGATAATTACATCTGCAGGAGAAGTAAAGATCTCATTGTTCAATGGGGCGGTGATTGCTACGGTTGGTAATACATTCGGTGATTCTACACTAATATTGATAATTTCTGAAGTAGAAGTTCCCAAAGCATTATCAGTAGCTACCGCAGTCAGGGCATAGCTACCAGCAGTCACTCCATTCCAGGTCACACTCCAACCATCGCTACCATCTGAATCGGTTCCTAAAGAATTGCTTCCCTCGAAAAATTCTACGCTGGTGACACTGCCATCAGCATCTGTTGCATCGGCCGTGATAATAATATCCGCCTGAGAAGTAAAGATCTCGTTGTTCAACGGTGAAGTAATGGCTACAGTTGGTAATTGGTTTGGATCTTCGACCGTGATATTGATAATTTCCGAAGTTGTAGTTTCCAGAGCATCATCAGTAGCCACTGCAGTCAAGGCATAACTACCCGCAGTTACTCCATTCCAGTTCACACTCCAACCATCACTACCGTCCAAATCAGTTCCTAAAGAATTACTTCCCTCGAAGAATTCGACGCTGCTAACACTACCATCAGCATCTGTAGCATCGGCCGTAATGATGATATCTGCAGGAGCAGTAAAGGTCTCATTATTCAATGGCGAAGTGATCGCTACGGTTGGTAATACATTCGGTGATTCTACTGTGATATTGATAATTTCTGAAGTAGTGGTTTCCAAACCATTATCAGTAGCTACCGCAGTCAGGGCATAGCTACCAGCAGTCACTCCATTCCAGGTCACACTCCAACCATCGCTACCATCTGAATCGGTTCCTAAAGAATTGCTTCCCTCGAAAAATTCTACGCTGGTGACACTGCCATCAGCATCTGTAGCATCGGCCGCAAGGATGATATCCGCAGGAGAAGTAAAGATCTCATTATTCAATGGCGCAGTGATCACTGCTGTTGGTGGAGTATTTAATGGTTCAGCAACAGTGATATTTACTATTTCAGAAACTGTGGTGCCATTGAGATCATCTGTTGCAATAGCAGATAATTCATAATTTCCAGGTAATGCTCCAAGCCAGTTAAAACTCCATCCGTCACTGTTATCATTATCTAACCCAACTGAAACTGTCCCTTGAAAAAATTCTACAGAAGTGACCGTGCCGTCCGAGTCTGAAGCTTCTGCTGTTATTAATATATCTGCAGGAGCGATAAAAGAATCATTTTCTATGGGGGAGCTAATAGAAACGGTTGGTAAACTGTTAGGATTGCCTATAGTTTCAAAGACTACATCAACCCAATAATTACTTGCCTGATAACTTAAATTCGGGAAGGTTGGATTTGGTGAATATCTGTAAACACCATTTGGTCCGTTTTCACCATTTGCTATTCCAATTACTGGCCCATTAGATATTTCATTCTCAAGACCCCGATCATCAGAAGAATAATAACCATCACTACTGTGATAAGAAATAATATAGGTATTTCCTGCAACGACCTCAACCGGGTTAGAAAAGTTTGCCTGTTGCCAACCCGATCCTGTTTCATTTTCAAAAACAGTCTGTGCCAGAATTGTACCTGAAGGATCAAATAGCTGACCTATATGTGTACCAGGATCGCCGTTCTGTTTATAAAATCTGACCCCGGTCACTATTCCATCTACCGTGGTACGAAATTTCATCCCTAGTTGTATAGCATTACCATCATTCTTTATACCTGATGAGGGTGCATCTGAATTTGAAAATACAGTACAGGGACAATTTGGATTATTTGAATCTAAAATAACTGAAACAGCTATTTCCGTAGATATGGCAAATGCACCGGTATTATCAATCGCTCTTGCTGTTAAAACATAGTTCCCTGTTCCTACATTAGACCAGTTAAAACTATACGGACTGATAAGGTCTTCCCCTATTTTTATGTTATTACTGAAAAATTCTACTTTAGTTATAGTACCATCTGAATCTGATGCTGTTGCCGTAATATCAATTTCTGCAGGGCTTATAAATTGAGAATTATTTAAAGGTCCAGTAATTTCAACCTCCGGAACTAGATTATTTAATTCATCGGAAACAGTTAAATTTAAAATTTCGGGTGCACTCAAATTTCCGGAATCATCATACGAGCGGACTTGTATGGAAGCTGGCCCAGTAACTGATGGTGTCCAGGCATAAGACCAATCCTGCTTTCCTTCAGCATTTTCCCAAGTTATTCCTCCATCTGTAGAAACCTCAACTGCTACAATTACATTTTGTTCTTCAGTAGAACCGGTAATCAATAATTCAGTATTCACAGGCACAACAGTTTCTTCCGCCGGTGAAGTATATGTAAGTAGAGGTGCTTCTATATCTGTTGATGGTGTTGCCCTAATCATACCGGGTTGTATACTTGCCGGTTGAGCGCCCATATCTGCCAATAAATTAATTGTGGCCTGTTGCATATCAGGACTTGGCGCATCGTCTCCTCTGTCATGATTGCTATCCAGACCCCAGGACCATTGCACAGTACCTGCTCCAAATACAAAGGCTCCACTATTATGCTTATACAGTGAAATATTATGAACTGCACCATCAACCACAGTTCTGGACATTAAAATTCTACCATCAGGATAGAATGAACTATAACTATCCTGTTCTGAATTCCACTCATATCCAATTGTGGCATAGGTAAATGACGCATTTTGGCCTTCATTTAATTCTGCTACACTTGTATTTCTCCAGAACCTTAGATCTTTAAATGATGATGGTACCGTAATGGAAGCATCAGATTCTTCCCAGCTTATTTGTCCGGTTAAGGTATTTTCAGGGCGACAACCATCCAGATCGGGATCTCCGGTCACATAATTACAACCATCTCTCCAGAGGCCTGTCCAGTCATTTGTTGGATCACATTTTCCACCGCAAGTATTCTCACCTCCTGAACCTTCTTTATAACATACTAGGGTGCGATGTGAATTTCCATTGCCATCAATACTGTTTTCCCAGCGTGTTTTCCAGTACACTTCGTTACCGCTAAAAAAAGCCAGACTTGTACCCTGGTCCCTTGCAGATTCCACATAGTTTCTATGAGGACCAGACCAGTATTCATCATGACCAACAGAAAGAAAAACCCTATGATTCTTAATGAGCTCTCCCCTTCGGTCACTATCCACATTCGTGGTATAGGTTACATCAAATCCATTTCTTTCTAACCACCGTAACATTGGATATTCCGCATTGAAGATCCAGTCTTCTTCTGCACCACCTCCACCACCTCCATCACGGGTTAGGAATGGTCTATTATAACTAACCTTGGTTGCTTTACCCCCAGAACCGGTATAAAGGCTTCGACCACCATAGATATTATATGCCTGCCAGGTTGCATCTGAGGTCTGAAAAAATAGATCTGAATTGCTGGAATCATCTCTAACCACAAATAAAATATGACTTGAACCTCCATTTCCACGGGTTAATTTAGCTATATAAATTCCTGAAGTAGCAGTTGCCGGGATATCCCAAATTGCAGATTCTCCCCAGTTACCACAATCCAAAAGACCAGTCTGACTATCTGATATACAATTAGGTTGATTTTGAGGTAAATTAGCTGTTATAGTGGCATCTCCCTGATACCTGGCTCCATTGCCCTGGTAATAACCAAGTCTGTAAATCTTTACACTATAATTATTAGCGTCTGTATCTATTTTAAATCTAGCGGTCTCACCTATATTATAACTAATATCTGTAGCAAAACCCTGAATAGATAGATCACCTGCTCCATCTATGTCCCATTCACTGGGCGGATTCCCTGGCAGTGAATTTTCTACAACTATAGAATTCTGACTAACAGGAATTGTGGTTACACTGATACTTATACTAGATTCGGCTGTCCTTCCCTGGTCATCTGTAGCTACAGCTCTAATCGTATAGTTTCCAGAAGGCACATCACTCCATGAGTAACTCCAGTCTTCAAGAGGGTCTAAATCTTCTCCAAGTTTAGTGGTTCCGTTGAAAAACTCTACTTTAACTACCTGACCATCATCATCAGAAGCCAAGGCGGTAATTTCTATATCTGCCGGTTCGGTAAAATTAGCTCCCTGGGTAGGATTAGTAATATTTACTACTGGAGGTATATTTAATGACATAGGTTCAGTATTAAATATTGCGTCTACCCAATAATTTGAAGCCTCAAAGCTATCTGTTGGAAAAGCCGGCGTATTGCTCAATATATAAACTCCATTAGGTCCATTTTCTCCATTGGCAAGAGCCTTTAATGGACGGTTTTCTTCTGCCTGAACAAAATAAGAATCAGAAACGGAGTAATATCCTTCACTACTATGGTAAGAAACTATATAAGTAGTATTTTGGGTTATTTGAACCGAATTAGAGAATAAAACTTCCTGCCATCCAGAATTTGATTCGTTAGTAAAAGTTGCTTCTGCCAAAAGATTCCCGGAGCTATCATATAGTTGGCCAATATGGGTTCCGGTATGTCCGTTTTGCTTATAAAACCGAACTCCGTTTATATATCCATCAATTTCTGATGAAAACTTCATTCCCAATTGAATTCCTGCTCCTTCATTTAAAAGGCTATTTGGGAAAACAAGATTTTCAAATACTGTGCATGGACAATTAAAATTTGAAGGATCTATCTCTACAGTAATAGAAACTACTTCTGAAAAAGTAATGGAACCTTTATCATCGGTTGCCTTGGCCGTTATAGAATATGTACCATCTTCAACCTGAAGCCATGAAAATGACCAGCCGTTACTGCTATCTATATCTTCTCCAATTTTAGTATTTCCCTCAAAGAATTCTACTTTAACAACATTACCATCGGGATCTGAAGCTTGTGCGCTAATTTCAATGTCTTCAAAAGCTAAAAATGTCGCATTGTTAACGGGCGAATCAATTGAGACAACTGGCGGTTCATTAATTTCGTAGGTAGCAATAAAATTACCAGACTGCGCCTGAAAAATGGCATAGTCTATTCCTTTTATTCTTTCAGTTCTATAGTTCACTGGTACATTATCCAAGTTTAGGCCAACCATGCGCTTTGTCCCTGAAACTAAAGGCAGCATAGCTTCAAGATTCAATGCTCCATTCCCTATCCCCATATTGAAACTGAGGGCACTGCCGTCCCAGATCAGATTCTCAAAGAATGATCCATTTCGGCCATCTAACCAGGTTAATAATTGCTTGGCAGAAATCACCGGGACATTTCTTGATGAAGCCGAGGCTATTATAGCATCAGATCCAGGTGAATAAGTTTCATCTGTGTGCATATTCGCACAAAACACTCCATAATATCCTTTACTCCCCAGCGCATTATCCAGCAATCTATCTATTGTAAATGGATAATTTTGCCCTGATTCATCAGTCATTTGTGTAGCGAGCTGATAAGTATCTATAATTGTTCCATCCAAATCTGCAAAACGCATAGCAAAACCAGAACCGGTAAATAAACCAGGACGATCCTGTACCCAGAATTCTGGCCAGTAATAATAGTTTGCATCCAAACGAATTCCATTATTAGTTTCTGCAATTGGCTGTGAAGCCCAATCACTAAATGCTATACAATGTGTACGGTTAGTCTCTGGCTCAGCAAGACTAGGAAAGAATGACCTGAATTGGGATAATTGAGTCACCAGATTACCTTCTATAGATTGTGCAGTATAATTGTTACAATTAGTATTAAGATGTAATGCAATTTCAAAGCCCTGATCTTCAAAATTTTTCGCTTGTTGTTCGGTGATCGGAGTGTTAGGGTATATATAGGAACTACCTCGTATGGTACGCCAGTCGGCTACTGCCTCTGGACTATTATCTGTGCTCAATTGTAAATATTGATTAAACCGCGCGATGGTCCCTCCACTGGCATGGTCATCTCCGGTCATTACAACGGCAGCCTTTAGCCCCCTAGGCAAATACCAGAAACGGGGCATTGGTTTATTGCTATTTTGAACTATGATGTTAGCTAATAATCGTTGTTGCTCATCAGCCTGCGGAATTTCAACTTTCGATAAATTTACCCAATCTGGATAAAAGAGATCATTAGATCTAATAGGTCTGGCCCCGTCCCTTTCCTGGGCATTCCAGGTAGGGTTACCCTGACGAGTATAAACTACTGAACGGGACAGATCATAAGCGAAAGCGACTGCAACACCACCATTTTCTCCTACGCTATAAGTGGTTACCGCTGGATAAGAAGTTGAAGTGGTGGCAGATGAATATAATGTAGCAAGACTAGTGGCTCCATTCAAATCATATAACCCTGCCTCACTATGAAACTGAATCGTCTCATCTACCAAACCATTCCCGGGACCTGTGGCAGTATTAATTAATAAATAGCTATCTGCCAGTGTGCCACTTAACTTCTGTATTCCTAATAATGGTGCAAGGTTTGAATCTGGTTTAAAGACAATTAAAGTTCCTCCAGCTTCCACCCAATTACCAAGCAATGAAACTTGGGTTGTGCTAAGAGGAATTTCTCCTACAATAATGACATCATAATTACTTAAAACTTCACCAGATATTAATGAAACATCTGATGTTGCATATTCATTAAATCCTTCTGCCAGTAATATTTCTGAGGTATAACTACTGAAGGGATTCGTAGCTGAAGTTAAAACCAAAATAGGACCACCAGGACCTTCAACATTAATATTTATAGTTGATGCTGAAAAAGAGATTGGAAAAAATAATAAAACCAGAAATTTGAATAACATTCTTTTTCCGGATTGGACTGTTAAATAGAACTTTTCCATAGTAACTGAATCTATTTTAAAAATTTATTCTTGAGAAGATTTAGAAGCATCTACTCTTTCGATTTTCGGATTGTATGTCTAGAAAGAAATCTAGAATTTGCAGGGAATAACTGTCAAATGAGATTTAAACAGCACTGATTAGGGCGCTAACCAGGATAAGTAGAGAAAGTTAGTACTTGGAAAATTTGGGATTAACTATAAAAGAAAGGGGGCGGTAGTTATCTAACTTTAATTTTCAGGCATTTATCCTGATTTTCTGTCTACCATTTGTAAGCAACGTCGCCTGGAAGTATTCAATTGTTCTTGCTAAACCTTCTCGCAATTGAATTTTTGGTTCCCAGTTATTAAGATTGGCCTTTGCCTTAGTAGTATCTGGTTGGCGTTGTTTAGGATCATCCTTCGGTAAGCTTTTGAATATTATTCCTGAAGAGGACCCCGTTAAATCAATAATATTTTCAGCTAATTCAAGCATGGTAAATTCATTTTGATTTCCAAGGTTTACAGGCCCTATGAATTCATCTGGAGTATGCATCATTCTTATCATACCTTCCACGAGATCATCAACATATTGAAAAGACCTGGTTTGAGTTCCATCACCAAAAATTGTTAAATCTTCACCGCTCAATGCCTGGACTATAAAATTAGAAACTACCCGGCCGTCATTTGGATTCATATTGGGGCCGTAGGTATTAAAAATCCTAACAATCTTTATGTTTACCTTATTTTGAATATGATAATCCATGAAGAGCGTCTCTGCACAACGTTTACCTTCATCATAACATGATCTTGGACCAATTGGGTTTACATTTCCCCAATAGTATTCCGGCTGTGGATGTATTTCCGGATCTCCATATACCTCACTGGTACTAGCCTGCAATATTTTTGCTTTAACTCTTTTGGCAAGTCCAAGCATATTAATTGCTCCCATCACAGAGGTTTTAATGGTTTTGATGGGATTATATTGATAATGCACGGGAGAAGCCGGACAAGCCAGGTTATAAATCTCATCTACTTCAATAAAATAAGGCATGGTGATATCATGTCGCACCAATTCGAAATAAGGATTATCCAGCAGATGAACTATATTTTTTTTAGCTCCCGTAAAGTAATTATCTAAACATATTACCTCATTCCCTTCCTTAAGCAAACGTTCGCAAAGATGAGATCCTATAAATCCCGCTCCTCCTGTGATTAAAATTCTTTTCATGATCTTAAAATGTTTTGATAGTTTTTAATTCCACCTGACGCTTCTTTCTTTTCATTTCCCTTATTTTAATGGAGATAAGAAATTCATGGTAGGCCATATTAATGCAGTAGATAAAACCTGGGGATCCTTCCAGAAAGCCTAAATTTAAAAAGTAAGCATGAAGAAATCTGAGAAACGGCCATCCCGGAACTTTGATTAACCATGATTTCAGGGCTGGATTTCTAGTGCTGGAGTGTCTATTAAAAATGTTTTTGAAAGGTGGACAATTATCCAGCCTGGCTTCGGCTTCCTGACTTGAATACTTATTATGCCTTTCAATCCATTGAGTCCAACCTTTAGAAAAGCTATAGTGAAGATAAGGCTCTTTTATATATTCCAATTTTCCATCAACCTTACCTTCCTTTTGACCATGGCCGAAATCGGTGAATTCAGCCTTTCCTTTTTTTAAAACTCTAAATTGCCATTTTGGGAAATTATCACAGTGTTTTAACCAGCGTTCTTCCAAGATCATTTTCCAGCAGCAATAAAAACCAACTGTTTCATCATCTGCTTCTGAAATTGACGAAATAAGATCATTTTTGAAATCCGGGGTCACCACCTCATCTGCATCAAGAAAAAGTATCCAATCATATTTTAATTCTAAATTATCAAGGGCATAGTTTCTTTGTGCACCAAAACTTTCAAATTGATGGTTGCTTACTTTTGCATTATATTCTAATGCGATCTCTACAGTTCTGTCCTCACTACCCGAGTCAAGAACATGGACATCATCAGTCCATGTTAATGAATTAAGACACCTTGCCAGGTCAAGCTCTTCGTTTTTGGTAAGAATAACGACAGAAACCATTTTATGATTTTTGAATTAGAAAATTCAGAAAGAACTATTGATAGATTAAAGTTGAATATTCCCGATTGATAGAGGATCTTTAACTTTAAATTCTTTCGAGGTGGATTTACTAGACCCGTTGCTTACAAAATTTCTTTTCTTAATAAATTCAGCAGGATTCCCGCCAACAATGGTCCAGGGATCCACATTCTTAAAAACTGCAGCCCTAGCGCCAATAACAGCACCATCCCTAATGGTCACTCCTGGACCTATAAAAGCATCAGCGGCAACCCATACTTGATCGCCTATTATTATTGGTTTAGTCAATAAGGGGAAATTCGGCAGGTTGTGATCATGGGTTGAAGCACACAAATAAGATTTTTGAGAAATAATTGTCCTATTGCCAATTTTTATTTTTCCCTGATTGTAAATATCTGTAGAGGGACCTACGCTTGAAAAGTCCCCTATTTCCAAATTCCATGGCGCCCAAATCTTAACTGTAGCTCTAACATTAGAGTTCTTGCCAATTACTGCCCCAAAGACCCTAAGGACAATATTTCGCCATTTTCTAAAAACCTCAAGTGTGAAAGGCCTGAAAAATATGAGGTACGATAATTTCCAAAGGGCTCGGAGTAATTTGTTACTCAAGCTAAAACTTGTGGTTTCTACTAAGGTTTGTGCCATTTCTAACTATCTTAAAATAGTACCTCCTGCAGTTTTTTGAAAGACCGGGTTAAGAATTGCCCGGTTGTATAATTATATCTATAACCCAGCATTTCTAAATTTTGATAAGCAGCCAGATTTCTTACTGAATATTCTGTATAATTTTCTTTGTAAAAATTATTTACAAATTTTTTATCCCTGGTTAATTTCCCTCCCATTCTGGCATAAATAACCCAATTTCGACATTTATAAAGTTTAAATTCTCTTACTAGTTCTTTATCAAACTTCGCATCATATAATATTTTTTCAACTATTTGATTGAAATTTATAACGTTCTCGATAAAGACAGGATTCTTTGAGGAGTTAGCGCTATTGGGATGAATTATGTAATTGTAAACCGGGCTATCTACTACCCCAATTCTCATATCATTATTAATAAAAACATGAAGATTTATTAAAAAATCCTCCTGGAGTAAATTTTCTGCTTCGAAATCTAGATTATTTATCAGTTCTCTTTTAAAAAGCCTTCCCCAGACATAGCCTTTTATATCATTATTAAGCAAACTCTTTACAAGTTCAATCTTACTTTGATTTTCAGGTAAAACATTTTTCACAATCCTTTTTTTCCCTTTTACTATGTGGAAATGGTTACCTATTACCAGATTTAAAGATGCTTTGATCATTTCATTTACGAGAATTTCAATCGCATTTAATTCAAGAAAATCATCTGCATCTACATGAAAAATGGATTCGCCTGTGGAGCTTTGCATTCCCAATTTTCTGGTTAAATAGGTTCCTGAGTTTTTTTTATCTATTAAAGTTACGCGGTCATCAACTTCCACATAACTTTTAATTATGGAGGCTGTCTTATCAGTGCTTCCATCATTCAAGACTATAATTTCAAGGTTTCGATAGGTCTGTTGTAGAATACTATTCAAACATCTACCTATATATTTTTCAGCATTATAAGCCGGAATGATAACAGAAACTTTCATTTTTAAATAAATAAATCCTTAAACCCTCGCCTGGTAAACCTGATCTCTTTTATTAAAGAATGCCATCCCTGAACTTTTGTTATCCTGTACGCATTCAACCATTTTCAATGCTGTTTTTTCAATAGAGAACTTATCCCTGTAAACTTTATAGGCATTTAAACTTATTTCCGCTTTGGTCAGATCTGAAAGATTGTACCATTTTTTTAACATTTGGAAAATACCTTCCTCAGTGTCCTTAGAAATAAATCCTCCGTTTCCGGTTTCAATTTCTTTCCAGATATTTATTTGATCGGTTATTAGAACTGGTTTTGTACAGGCCATTGCTTCAACGACGGCTATACCGAAATTCTCCTGATGGCTAGGAAGGATAAATGCCTCAGAGAAATGAAAAGCACCCCATTTTGCCTTCCCTTTTAGCATTCCTGGAAAATGAATACTTGAATGTGTTCCTAATTTTTGAATTTCTTTACCAAAAGGTGTCTCCAGGCCTGGGCCAGCAATTACCATATCTGGAATTTCTTCAACCTCTTTTTTGAGTTTTAGATATGCCTTTATTAATAGGTCCACTCCCTTTTTCGGATGGATTCTGCTGAGGAATAACCAATATGATTTACCCTTTATTTCGGGACATTTCTCTAGAAAAGCTTCTAAAAATTTTATTTTTTTTGAAGGAGGAGCTTGTAGGCCGTAGCCTACATTAAATACTGCTTTTGGATTATAACCTTTAAAGGTTTCCTTGGCTAGTAACAATTCTTGTTCACAGGTGAACAATAACCCATCAGCTCCATTAACTACTCGCTTTTCTATTAATTTCCAGAAAATTAAGTTTCTTAAAGCTTTGAATCTTCTGGTTTTCGATCGTTGAAAATATGGATCTAGCATTCCGTGTGGCATCACGAAAAGTCCAGGAACCTTCTTATTCTTTTTCTTTAAACCTTTCCATAATTTATAAGTACCATAGCTATTATAAAGCCATAAGCCATGAATAATGACAACATTAAAGCTTTCAATGTTTTCTTCTAACCAGCCTTTAAGACCAGCACAATATGCATAAGGTGCTTTAGCGGGACCTATTGCATGTATTTTAAATTTACTGCTATTTATAAAATCCTCCCCTTCGGAATCAAAACTGAGTACCTCATTCTCTATTCCGAACTTTTTCTGCACAGGAATACTATTTCTAATCCCCTCACAGGGACCTCCACTTCTAGGATCCATGGTTGCTATTACTCTCAGAATTCTCATATCTGGTGCATTTGGTGGACCTCTTTATAAATGGATTCAATTTTTTCAAGCGCTATATTTGAATCAAAACGTTTTGCATATTCGATTCCATCGGCAATAAGCTTTTCTCGTTTTTCTAACGGCATGTCTGTAACCTCATGTACAATTTTGGCACAATATCTTGCCCAGGATTTAATTAAATCTAAATCTTTAGGCATCCTTGGAATATAATTGCATGCATTACCTCCAACTTCAGTCATAGGAGCTTCTCCCGTGGTGATAACAGGACATCCGCTTGCCATAGCTTCAGCGATTGGCCATCCGAAACCTTCTTCCAGGGATGGAAATAATAAAAGAAAAGCACCCTGATAACTAAGTCTTAAATATTCATCTGAAATATCTGAAAGGAAAAAAATGGATTTAGAATAATGACTGTTCTCTTTAAGAGCCATTAGTTCTTTAGTTGGTACAGAACCTATCATTAATAGAGGTAAATCTTTAGCAGAGATTTTACGCCAAGCATCATAAATTTCGATTACACCTTTCCTGTTCTTGTAAAATTGATTTCCTCCAACATGTAATATAAAACCTGATCTAAGTTCTAAATTCAACTTCTTCCCGAGCTCCTTTCGAGCTTTTTCAATATTTCCAGGTTTAAAATCTTGATTAAGTCCATTATAAACAACCTTTGATAGTCTCGGCTCGAAGTTTAAAAAACTATGCAGATCCTGCCTTGTCTTTTCTGAAACTGAAATAAAATTTACTCCTTTTTTATAGCCCTTCCTTATCAGTTTTTGGTATAATTTACCTGAAACTTTCGTCGCATTTTCCGGGATCTCACCAAGAGCCGACCTTTGGGCAAGAAAATCATGACAATGTACCACGAACGGCCTTTTTGAAACTAGCGATATCCAGGGACCTAATGCATGGTCTGCAAATACATAAAGGGTGTTAGAGGAACATTTTATAAGTTTCATTTTTACCTCAACCGGAAAGAGAATAAATTGATCTAAATAGCCTAACCATTTCTTCATAAAATCAGGTCCAGGTATTTTATGGAAATATCTTTTTGCCGTCCAAATTTCTACCTCATGATCCTTTTTTCTCATGCCTTCTGCTAACATATTTGCATACCTGGGCATACTCTGTGAGTTTTTAAAATCTGGATGAATAAATATTACGATATGCATAATTTTAACTGAATCTTCTACAAACTAGTAAGACCAATTATCTCGTATCAGGTAACTTTTTCCCTGAAGTAACGCCATCAATGATATCTAAATAACGTTTTGTGACAAGATTCGATTGGTGGTAGGCTAAATGCTGCTTGATCTCATTTCTGTATTCCTCCTCTTTATCTGGATTTCGCAAAATCTCTAATGTCTGTTTAAGAAGATCATCCAAGTCTCCTTTAGTAAATATTATGCCTGCTCTTCCAACCGCTTCAGGAAGTCCTCCACCATCTGAAGCTATGGGCAAACAGCCGCAAGCCATACCTTCTAATGCTACCATTCCAAATGGCTCTTCCCAAATTGAAGGAATAAATATGAACCGGTGGTGGTTTAAACATTTAACCAGATCATCACCTCTTAGGAAACCTTTAAATAGTACATTATCTTTTAACTCCAGGTTCCTTACTAATTCTTCAAGATTTTGCCTTTCTTCCCCTTCTCCTATAATTGTTAAATTTGGCTCAACTCCAAGGTTTTTTTCTACAGATACTGTTTTTTTCAAACTATAGATGGCTCGAATAGCCATATCAGCGCCTTTATCTGAAACCAGTCTACCTAGGAAAACGAAGTCTTTTGTCCTTTTCACTTCCGGCATTACTTTGAATAAGTTCATCCGGTATGGATTCACAATAACCGTAGCAGATGGGAATATCACTTTTCGTAAAGCATGGCTTACTGCTATTACTTTTTTAGCTCGTTTTAACCATAGCACCTTTAGTTTCTCTTGTATCTTATTATTACCATCCTCCTGCGAGATCCAGGTATTTAGTGCTACAATGGATGGCTTTCCAAATATTATTGCCGGCCAGGCTAGCCTGAGACAGGGATTATTTTCAAAAACAATATCTGCCCATGAATGCACTTTTAGAAGTTGAGAATAGCCCGGTGATCTAACAACCTCAAATGGAAATTCTTTTTTAGTTGGATCACGAGACCATGTAAGCACACAAACTTCATGTCCATGTTCCACAAAAGCCTTTGCCAGAATTTCGGAATTAACCTCAATTCCGCCTATAAAAGGATAAAAATTATTAGAAAGCAATAAGATCTTTAATGGCATTTTTAGAAACTAAAATGATGATTAAATTTTAAGACATTAGTATGTTTAATCTTCATTTAGTGAAGCTATTACCAGCCCGCCTATTAGTGCGCTAAAGCCAAGAGCGGTAGGTTGAGCCCATTGGCCCTGTAAAATATTAACTGCTCCAAAACTCATTAACATCCAAGGCAATTTATTTTCCAGCTTTATTGCGGACCAAGATTTTTTCAGCATTTGGATAACTAAACTTCCCCGAATTAGAATAGCTATAACCCCCAGGATAAATCCCATCTCACCAATCAAACGGCCCCACTCACCTTCAGCAATAAGAAATTCACGCCTGCCCAACATCATTTTTGCTCCGGCATTAGTTCCCATTCCTAATCCCAGTCCTGTAAATGAAGCGTTAGCATCGGTTACCGCCATATATAAGCCTCCGAGAAACCTATCTAATAATGTCCCTTCAAGTCCCCCTTCAACTGAACTGGCAACATTAAATCTTTCAACAAATGCGGATGATGCTGTTTCAAAAAAACTGAAATTTCCCAATGCAAAAAAAAGTCCTACACTTGCTATAACCACCGCGATTATGGATTTTATCGTCCTGGGATCCTTACCAACTATCGCAAACATAAAAATGGCCGAAAGAATAATCTCCATCAAAACTCCCCTGCTTATGCTTAATGGAATTGCCGCTAATAGCGCAACACTCGAGATTATCAATATTAATTTATTGACTTTAACCACTCCTAAAGAAGCCCAGAAATAAAAAATGTAGGCTGCCGAAAACCCGTAGAACAAAGACAATCCGTTAGTAAAAGAAAAGGTACCGGGTACTCTATAAAAGCCTGCAGCACCACTGAAACCAGAACCTTGTGTATCGCCTCCAACCCCAATATTGACCCATGCAGATTGCGGGCTGTAGAACTGGATTCCCACTAGAATTGTCATAGCGATTGTGGTCCATAACATTATTCTACCTAGTTCTATTACATCATTTTTATTGAAAATCTTTCCTATTACAAAAATTAAAGGAAAATGAATTGCCATAATTCTAAATCCGTAGATAGCTACAACCAGATTTCCATGTCCCATGATCATCGTAATGGCTAAGGATAAAATAGTAAGTCCCCACATTACGACCACATAATTGTTAGGTCGCCATATATTATTTGTGAAACACTTATATATTAACCAAATGGCTAATGGATCCCTAACTACGAGCAAAGGTTCCGCAAGGCCAGGTAGAATCCATTTTCGAAGAGCTCCTTCAAAAATTAATAACCAGAAATACAACCATACGCCCCTTTTATATAATAAGTCTATATCTGAAGCTACTGTAGGACTATAAGAATAAGAATCAAGAATTCCTGACCTTATTCTATCCAGACTCCCCAGGTTAGGTTTGGTGTATTCTGACATTTAATAATTTTCTCAGTTAAAACTCCTTATTACGGCATCGGCTAGTTCCTTGCCATAGGTATTCCAGGACCTTTTTTTCGCTGTCTCAAGTGCCGCTTTTCCTGCTCTTTCAATAATACCTGGGTTTAAACTGATATGTTCAATAATTTCTTTAATTGCCTTAGTTGATCCAGCTTCTATGATCCACCCGTTTTCTCCGTGGGTTATTAAATCTGGACCTGCGGTACGGTTAGTAGTAATAACCGGGGTTCCCTGCGACATAGCTTCGGTGATAACAAGTCCAAAACCTTCAAATAAACTGGGAAATACCAGTACATCATTTTCTCTCATTAGCTCAAGAACCTTATCATGTGGCAAACTGGAAATCCAATTGTATTTATGAAGTGATTCATTTAAAACCTGGCAATCTGGAACAGATTTTTGACCAACTATCGTTAACTCTACATTTAATCTTAACTCCTCCATTGCTTCAAATAGATAGGCAATGCCTTTCCTTTGAGATAGTCCTCCAACAAAAAGTAGCTTTAATGGTCTATTTTTATTTGGTCTGGAATAGTTTTTAGGTTTACCGACTTCAGGAAAAGCATATGGGACTATTTTCACCGGAGGTAAAGTTCCCGGATATAACTTCAAGGTTTCTGCTGTAAACTTGCTGGCAACAATAATTAAATCTGCCATCTCAATTTCAAGATCTTTTTTTGCAAGTTTTGTATCAGAGTCATTAAATCCTAAAATCGTTTTTGCCCACTCTGGTCTCAAATTCTTTTCTTTCCCCATTAATTCTCTTGCAGCCCTCCAATATCCGATTGGCAGATCATAAACACATTCAAGACCGTTTTCTTTAGCCGCCATAAAGGAGGAAACCGCACCATCTTCATATGCATATATTATATTAGCTTTATTAGAGCCTAACTGATTTATTATATTGGCTACCTTCTTATCCTGAAATTTATAAATAGCATCTACACAAAAAATTCCGTGTTCATGTTCAACCAGAGATTTTAATCCTATTCTTGTTGCTGCAAGTCGACCCAGTTCCATCCAAGGCCAAATATTTGTAATAGGTTTTAACCGGGTATCAAAACGCCTTCTACGGATCTCAGATAATGGACCTATACCTCCCAGTCTATCTACCAAACTACCTGGAAAAGATGCAACAGAAGTATTGAAGTTCAACAGTATATTCTCATTAAGAAAACCATTGGCTGCTGCCCTAACAAATGCATTACCAGTTGGGTGTGATAGAATTAATTTCATTGAATTCTGATTTTAAAATAAAAAGCTAGATAGAGATCTCCTGAAAATTAGTCAGTTGATAATTTTTGAAGGTATATTCTATTACCTCAATATACTTCTGTGCTATTATTGAAGACCGATGTCTCATCAAATGGTTTTCAGCCTGTGACCGATACTGTTCCTGAAGCAATCTATTTCCAATCACATTTTGCATGCAATCATAAAGATGATCCAGATTGCCTCTTTTAAAAATAAGGCCTCCATTTCCTATTGCTTCAGGTAGCCCTCCGCCATCTGAAACTATTGGGATACAACCACATGCCATTCCTTCTAATACAACAACACCGAAAGGCTCTTCCCAGACTGAAGGTACAAGTAAGAATTTATGCTCGTTTAGACAACTTACTAACTGCTCGCCACAAAGAGGTCCAGTAAATTTCACACTGTTATTAAGTTTGAAATTATCTACAAGTTTTTCCAGATATTTCCTTTCAGGACCATCTCCTACCATGGTTAATTTTAGATCTGGTGAATTTTTTTTATCATGAAAAAACTTACTAAAGGCCTTTATGGCAAGTTCTGCTCCTTTATCAGATACCATCCGACCTAGAAAAATAAACTCCTTATCCCTAGATATTTCGGGTTTAATATGAAAAATGTTTTCCCGGTAAGGATTCTGAATAACAACGGATTCTGGAAAACAACGATTCCTTATTGCTGTACTGCAGGAGATAACCTTATTTGCCTTTTTTAACCATTTCAATTTTATTTTATCCTTAAGACTTATACTTCCATTTATTCTGGAAACCCATGTTTGTAAAGAAATCACCGATGGTTTTTTGAAGAATAAACGCGGCCACGAAAGTCTTAAACATGGATTATTTTCAAATACCACGTCTGCCCAGCGATGCTCCTTAAATAGAGTTATGACATTAGGGTCTCTAATTACTTTATAGGGGTAGGTTTTCCCACTATTATCTTTAGACCAGGTGAGTAAATGTACTTTATGGCCTTTTCTTACGAAGGAATTCGCGAGCACCTCAGATATAACTTCTATACCACCTATAAAAGGACTGAAATTATGAGATATAAATAATATTTTAAGTTCCATTTTACAGGCCCTATTTAAATTTTACCATTTTGCTAGAAGGAAGTATTTGATCATCTTTCTACGACTGTAAGCTTTGTCCCTTACCTTTTCAAGGTCTTGATAATAAAGAGCACCAATAGTCCAAAGGGCTACGAACTCTATTCCAAGCCTGAAACTAATTAAATAAGCAGTCAGGTTTTCCAATCTGATCTTTTTGAATTTTCTAAGCAAATACCATCGATTCTTATAAAATCTAACAACCCTGTGTCCAACATTTTGTGGAGTTCCGCTCCCTTTGTGGAAAGCTCTAATTGGCATGATATCTATCTTCCATCCTTTCCTTGAAGCACGCATACATATATCATGGTCAAGCTCAAGCCAATCAAAATTTTCATCGAAAAGTCCAATATCTTCCAGCACCTCTTTTCTAATAACCATGGCACAGGTGAAAACATTGATTTCCTTCGGATTCTTTAAAAATTTCTTTAAGTATAAACGATATAACTGCTGTCCTAATATCAGGCTAAGAGCTCCTGGTTCTGCCTCGAATGAATCTGAAGGCTTCCCTTCTGAATTTTCAGTCTGGAACGTTGCAATTCCTACAGCGGGATTTTGAATAAAATATTCCTTTATCTTTTTAATGTATTTCTCCAGTGGCCACGCATCTGAATCCAGAATCAAAATAAGATCTGTTTTCATTTCTATTAACCCTCTGTTCAAGGATTTGATCAATCCAAGATTACTTGGGTTTTGTATAAAATGAATATGATCAAACTGATTTTCAAAAACCTCTGAGGAACAATCATCTACAATCACAAATTGATCAATTTTTGAATCTGCATGAATTAAGCAGTTCTCAACACAATTTGAAGTGAGTTTCCAGGTATTATAATTGGTTACAAGAATTCCTAGTTTCATAGAATTAAATTTTCTTAGCAAGAATTATTTCTGGAGTTGATAAATCCTATTCAGGCCTTTTTTTACTTGTAGAAGAAAACACAAGAATTTTCCTAATTTCTAACTTCCGCTATTTGATCGAGTTTCGAGATTCTTAGGAATCCGTAGGTAATATGCAGGAGCATCATTACAACATTATTATAAATGTTGAAGTAAAATACTCCTCTAAGACTGGAAACATCGAATATTATGGCTCCGCTTATAATGGCTGCCATACTCAGTGGAATTGAAATTAATGGATTTATAACCCACCCTCGGCTAGTGCATAAATAGAAGTTTGAAACAGCCAGTAGTCCTATAAAATTCCCGATTATTAAAAGAATTATTTCAAAATCAAGGTTTGAATATTCTTCTCCAAGAACCCAAAGCATCTGGGAGGAAAAGATCCACGTACCACTAATAATTAATAATCCTAACAATAAAAGACCTATTTGAATTTGAACAAATCTCTTAAAGATCAATTCTTTATTTTTTGCCAATCTGGAGAATCGTGGAGATATTAATAGCCCGAACATTATTCCGAAGAAGCTTAAAGCCATTGCCAATCTTCCCAATGCGCCTACCTGAGCAACTGCCTGGGTACTTCCGAATATTGAAATCAACCAAACGGTAATCTGTCCTGAAATGCAGAGATAGATAGATTCAGGCATTAATCTTTTCACCATCTCCAGTATTCTTTTACGAACAAGTTTACTGGACTGCTTACTTATTTCAATAAAACTATTTGCTAATTTCCTCAATTCTTTATTAGCCCAGATCTGGGATAAACCATATCCTAGAAGTGCCAAAATCGTATAGGGAAAAAAATACAGGGCTATTAGAATAAATGCCACTCTTATAGCACTTGCGATCATCTGTATCTTTTGAAATCTGGGAATACTTTGATGCAGCTTTGGGATAATCTCCAATAAAGTTCCAGATAAACTCGCAAAAAAAGCTGGTAAAATAGCAAGTGTAATCCCAATGGCTGTCCACCAATCTGCTCCATGATGCCTAAGTAAATAAAGCATTACGGGTATAGATAAAATTACACTAACGGTTGCAAATAATTTTCTTAACTCAAAGCCAGTTGCAATCACCTTACCTAGTTTCTTCTTGTCTTGCCAAACTTTTCCGCCTTCAGCCATTACGCTGGTTTTGATGCCACTGTCTGCAAGGATGATCATATTTGTATAAATAGCCGTTGCGAGAGTGTATAATGCATACTCCTGAGTAGGCAAAAACCTGATGATAAGAATTCCACTAGCAAAACTTATCAACTGAATTAGTGCCTGGGAAGAACCCGTGACCGCGATCAGCCTTCCCCATTCCAGAGGATTTGGAATCCTTAACCCGGTAAATATTTGCATTATGAAAGCCTTCATGCCTTAATGATCCTCAAATTCTCATTCTCTTATGATTTTTAGAAAACATACTTTAATATTAAACCGTTTTAAGCTGAGTTAGTTTTAAGATCGTATCAATAATAAATTTCACATCTTCCTCAATCATAGGCACATATAAGGGTAATAATACAGACCTATCCTGAAGTTTTTCCGAGACCGGCAGATTCACTTTATCTTCCAAATGTTTATAAGCAGTTTCTCTATGCGAATTCATTATCCCTCTTCTTGTAGCTATTTCATTGTCTAACAATTCCTGCATAAACCGGTTTCGATTTATAGGAAAAGATTTTTCGAGATATATGCTATAAGATTGGTAATTACTAAAATATCTCTCCCTTTCTAGAGGAAGGCGTATCCCTTCGATATTCTTTAAAGCTTCATGGTATTTATTAGCTATTTTTCTTCTCTCAGTTACGATCCAATCCAGTTTTTCCAGTTGCTTAATTCCCACGGAAGCCTGGATATCTGTCATCCTGTAATTATATCCAACCTCAATATGATCTTCAAAAATTACTTTTTTTGAATTGTGGCGAACCCTGTCATTGATAGACATCCCATGCTGTCTTAGCAATCTTAATCTATCATAATAATCTTTCCTGCTGGTAGTTATCATTCCACCGTCTCCTGTAGATATTATCTTCCTGGGATGAAACGAAAAACATACCAACTCAGAATGGGAACCGATCTTTTGACCTTTATAGGCTGAACCTACAGCACAAGCCGCATCTTCGATAAGTTTTAAATTATATCTGGAACAGATTTTTTTAATTGCATCAATATCGGCAGGCATTCCTATTTGGTGGACGAGCAGTATAGCTTTAGTATTAGAATTTATACGTTTTTCAACATCAGTTGGATCTAGATTATATTCTTGATTTACCTCGGCAAAAACAGGCGTAGCTCCAACATATTTTATTGAGTTTGCCGTTGCGATATAACTCATGGAAGGACATATAACCTCATCTCCTTCTCCAATCCCTGCAACGATCATGGACAGATGTAGTGCCGTTGTACAATTTGAAACAGCAACTGCATATTTTGCGCCTGTATAGGCAGCAAACTTTTCTTCAAATTCCTGCACTCTAGGCCCCTGGGTGATCCATCCTGTTAGGATGGTATCATAGGCAGCCTGAGCATCTTCTGCCGTCAAATAAGGTTTGGCAATAGGGATCATATTCTACTTTTAATGAGGTTTCTTTCGAAATACCATTTACTTAACTCGCGAAGTCCTTCTTCGAGGGTAACCGTAGGTTCAAAATTTAATTGGTCTTTTGCTCTTGTATTATCTGCAAGCCTCCTGCTAACTGGATTAACAGTACTCTCTTCTCGAAATTCTGGCGTAAGATTAGATTGATTTACTTTTAAGAGGGTTTCAAGTAAGGTCTTAAGACTGGTTTCTTCATTATTACCTACGTTAAAAACCTCATCTGAAACATCTGAAATTAAAGCTGCAACATTTGCTTTGGCAACGTCTCTCACATAGACAAAATCCATAGTTGTACTTCCATCTCCATAAATTAAAGGAGCTTTTTTATCACGTATACAGTCAAGCCAGCGAATCATTACTTCGGTGTATTTACCATCTGTGTCCATTCTTACTCCATATACATTGAAATACCTTAATGCCACATAATCTAATCCATACATATGATGAAAGCTTCTGAATAATTGTTCTCCCCACAATTTTGCAGCACCATAAAAAGTCTGATTGTTATATGGATTATCCGATTCGGGAGTGGGGAAATTTTGTGCAAGCCCATATACCGAGGCACTTGAACTATATATCACTTTTTTAACCTTATGCTTAGCGCATAAGTCGGCAAGATCGAAAGTGGCTCTAAGCATAACTTCAAAACCATTTTCAGGGTTTGCAGCACAAGAATTAATTCGCAATGCTGCCATGTGAAATACATAATCTGAACCGGTGATACATTTCTCTAAGAGATCTTTATCCCGAATATCTCCCTCAATAAATTCAACTATTGGATTTTTAAGAAATGATTCCATATTCTCAAAACTACCCCTAACTAGATTATCCAGGATTATGATTCTTGCGGGTTGCTCCCTAAGTAATTCTTCAACTACATATGAACCGATGAATCCAGCTCCTCCAGTAATAAAAATCTGAGCATTCTTAATTTTATTATACATGAACTTTATTATTTAAACTTAACAGAACGATGCCACTAATGATTAATACAAACCCAAGAAATGATAGAAAAGAAAGTTTATCCTGAAATAAGTAATACCCGACGACTATGGTTAAAATAAAATTTACACCCGTGGCTATTGGGATAATAATTGAAAAACTATTCGTGGACAGAGCTTTAAAAAATGCCAATGCTGAAAGAATTATCAGGATAAAAGCAGCAATAAAGGTGACATTTAGAACCAGCTTTAACCATTCACCAAAAGTTTCCAGGCTTTTACCTTTCAACTGCCATTTGATAAGAGCTGCGCCTGAAACATTCAGAGCAGCATAGAGCATAATATATAATATTGTTTTGCTCATTTAAGTTACGTCTTTAAGTACCCTAACCTTTTTCTTTACTTCTTCTTTAGACCCTTCCTTTATCTCATCTATAATGAAGGCGGGTCTTTTTCTACTGGCATCCAATGTTCTCCATAAATATTCCGCGATAATTCCCAGAGAGATATTAGTGATGCCAAATCCAACCAGCAGTATAGATAAAAGTGCCGGCCACCCACTGGCAAGGTCATCAAATAGCAATTTCCTTAATACAATGATTACCGTCCAGATAATACCCACCATAAAAAAAACAAATCCTATTATTGACACTAGCCTTATCGGGGCGAAGGAAAATGCTACAAATGAATCGATAAGCAGCTTTATCTTCTTTGAAAGCGTCCATTTAGATTTTCCATGTTTTCTTTCCCGTTTGTCATAAGTAATACTGGTTTGTTTAAATCCAAAACTTAAGATCTGGATAAAGACAGATGAATTGCTCTCCAAATTTTTATCAAGGCATTCTTTGACTTTTCTACTGAAAAGAACGACATCGAATCCCTTTTTTGGGAAATTTGCCACTGCATATTTTCTCATTAGCAATGCATATAATAGTGAGAAAAACTTTTCAGGGCCTGCAGAAGCAGATGAATTTCGAAACGCCCAGCATATATCAATTCCCTTATCCTGAACCTGTTCATACATTCTACTTACCAGGGTTAGGGGATCTTGTAAATCTGCATACATGAAAGTAACGAAATCTCCCTCAGCCCTCAGAATTCCTGCCCTCAAAGCCGAATGCGAACCAAAATTCCTGGAAAAGGAAATGATCTTGTAGGAGTAGTGCTTATGAGGAATACTTTTCAGTCTGTTATAAGTATCATCAGTAGAGCCGTCATTCACAAAAATTATTTCAGCTGTGAATCTATTTTCTTTCTGAAAATATTCGTTCAATTGCTCCACAAGGAACAACACGTTTTCCTCTTCATTATAAACCGGGATGACTATGGATACTTGCATAATAAAATGATTAATGCACCTTCAGTCTATTACTCAAATTCAAATCACGAGCTGGATTACCAACCATCTTTGAATTTTCTTCCGTATTCTTTAGAATATTGCTTCCAAGACCAACCAAAGTACCTTTTCCTATAGTTAGTCCATTCTTTATATTAGATCCGCTGCCTATATAAGAATTACTATCAATAGTTGTCCCTCCTGCAACCACTACATTACTACCAAGTAAAGTGTACTCCCCGATATTGGAATCGTGGTGAACTACAGAATTAGGAAGGATACAAACATGATTGCCGATTATTGAATTGCTAGTGAGGACCACCCCTGCCATAATCAAACAATTCATTCCAACCTGAACATTCTTTCCTATTGAGGCGGACGGATGAATTACGGTATAAAATCTGTCCGGATCCTGATTTATCGAAGAAATTATATTTTTACGCTTCATAAAACTTTCCGGCCCACCAGGCACAGCTAAAAGTTTAAATTCAGGAAATCGTTTAAGAATATCCCTTTGAAAAATCTGATAGTGATCTGAATTCTTCCCTAGATCATCATCTATGAATCCAATGAATTCAACTTCATCGTCATTTAAACAATCTAATGCTTCAATCCCATTTCCGTTGAAAGGAAAGATGACCAGTTTCGTTCTATCCATGATTATATGCATTTAAAACATCGATGATATAATCAACATTTTCATCAGATAATTCAGCATACATTGGTAGAGAAAGACAATGTTCCGCTAGATATTCAGCATTGGGACAATCACCTTTTTTATAACCTAGGTTTTTATATGCTTTTTGAAGGTGACATGGTACAGGATAATGCATACCTGGAAAAATATTATGATCATTCAGGTAACTCATAAGATCCTCGCGGTTTTCTGTAACAATAACAAAAAGATGATATATAGAATCTGCCCAAACCGGTTGTGCCTGAATCCTAATATGAGGATTAACCACACCTTTCCTGTATTCTGCAGCAATTTCTTTTCGGCGTTGATTCCATACAGGTAGGTAATTAAGTTTCACATTAAGAGATGCTGCTTCAAGTCCGCCCATCCTCATATTATACCCTACTTCATCATGATAATATCGTTCTACACAACCATGATTTCTTAGACTTTTAAGAGCATTATAATAATTCTCATTATTAGTAGTTATTCCACCAGCTTCACCGCAAGCTCCAAGATTCTTCCCTGGATAAAAACTAAAGCAAGCCATTTCTCCAAAGCCGCCTACCGGAATATTCTTATAATTTGCACCCTGCGCCTGGGCCGCATCTTCTATCATAAAAAGGTTATGATTTTTACAGATCTCATCGATAGCTTCCAGATTGAAAGGTTGCCCATACAAATGGACTCCGATAATAGCTTTAGTTCGGGAAGTGATTTTTTCCTCAATTTTTGATGGGTCTATCTGCCAGGTGTCTGAAGTGCAATCAACAAATACCGGTGTAGCTCCGGCATAAGAAACGCCCCAGGCAGTAGCTATAAATGTATTTGCAGGAACGATCACTTCATCTCCTGGGCCAATCCCCAGAGCAATGATGGCCAGTTGTAATGCTGAGGTACCGTTATTAACCCCTATGGCAAATTCTGTATGACAGAATTCTGCAAACTTATTTTCAAACTTTTCAACAAAGTAACCTCCAGAAAATGCAGTATTTTCATAAACCTGGTCAAATGCTTCAAACACCTGCGCTTTGATCTGTTGATGCTGTCCTCTTAAATCTAGAAAAGGAATCTGCTGCTTAACGATTGATTTATACATATCAGACAAGTTTTCTTTCCAAATATTTAATAACCCTAGCTGGGTTTCCTGCAACAATAGCATTATCTGGCACATCTTTGGTTACTACAGATCCTGCTCCAATAATTGCCTTTTTTCCAATCGTAATTCCGCAAAGAATAGTAGCACTGGATCCTATAGAGGCTCCTTCCTTTACCAGTGTTTCTTCACAATTCCAATCTGTTTCAGTTTGCGGAGTGCCATCCTCATTGGTCGCCCTAGGAAACTTGTCGTTTATGAAGGTAACGTTATGGCCTATAAAAACCCGATCGGCAATTCTAACTCCTTCACAAATGAAGGTATGGCTGGAAATTTTACAATACTTTCCGATGCTCGCTCCCTTCTGGATTTCCACAAAGGTCCCAATTTTAGATCCATCATCTATACTACAGCCATAAGCATTAACGAAACTAAAGATCTTAACGTTTTCCCCTACACGAACGTTATTTAGAATTTGGAAATCCTCATTTTTTGAAATAGTCTTCATAATGTCTAATAATTAAGCGCTATAAACAGCTGGGGTAGAAAGATTTTTAATGATCACTTCCTGCCCCCGGTTTTTAATGGAAGAAGTTGAAGCCTCCAGAATCTTAACGACTTCAAGACCCAAACAAGATGATGACTGGGGTTGTTTTCCTTCCTTGATACAACTAATAAAATCGTTAGCCATATTAAGAAGAGCCTCTGTGGTACTTACTTTAGGAACTTGAATATCACCGGTTCTATAATCTACCAGTACTTGTTGTCTTTCTTCATCATTATAATAAGTATATCCTGTATCATAAACCTTAATTTTCTCGGTGTTTTCAAGATCATTATAAAGAATCATCTTTTCATCACCTCCAATTAGCATCATTCTTACTTTTACCGGACTAGTCCAGGAACAATTAAAATGTGCAATAAGTCCTGATGGGAAGTTCACGGTGAGATACGCAATATTTTCTATACCATTACACGTATGGGTGATCCCACGTGCATTAACGCTGTATGGTGTTTCATCTACCAAATAACTAAGGATTGAAAGATCATGTGGAGCAAGATCCCAGAGTACATTGATATCAGATTGGAACAATCCCAAATTGATCCTAGTAGAATCAAGGTACTTGATATTACCCAGCTCATTCCTATCTATCAATTCACGCATTTTCTGTACTGCACCAGTATATAGAAAAGTATGATCAACCATTAGCAACAAGCCTTTTTGTTCTGCTATATTCATTAGAATTTCAGCCTCCTTTACAGAAGCAGTCATAGGCTTTTCCAATAACACATGCTTCCCCTGCATTAGTGCTTTTTTTGCCAGTTGAAAATGTGTGCATACCGAAGTGGCTATCACTATCGCATCAATTTTTGGGTCTTTGATAATATCATCTCCATCTAACACACCTTCAATAACCGGAAATAATTTTTTCAATTGATCTAATCTTGCCGGTCTTGCATCAGCCACAGATTTAACTATACAGTCATTGGCGGCATAAAAATTCCTAACCAGATTAGGTCCCCAATAACCGTAGCCTATTATTCCTACATTTATCATTCTATGAAATTTTTAAATTAATTTCCTTTATTCAGGGATTAATTCCGTGAATCTTTTATTGATCACAACTTTTTAATTAGAAAGAGATTTGGGAATCAAAAAGGAAAATTGTGAACCCTATTCTGCAATAAGATTTTCCAGGTTAAATATTAGAAATTGAATTGATCCCGACTGATTTTTGAAATGGCAGGTTCAGGTTTACTATTCAATTTCTTTTCATAATTGGTAGGCTTTCGGGAAAAAAGGATAAAGGAATTATTCGTTTTATCGCCCATCAGGTAATGTAAAATAATTTCTTTATTTCGGTTTATAGTCGCATTCTGGAACTGATTGTTATCCTTTTTCATAACTAAATCGTCAGAGTAAACTAATCCTGAATTTCCTATTTGTTTTACAAGATCATTATCGACCTCATTTTCAGCAAAAATTGCATAATCCATTTTTGAGAGCAATTCAACGAATTTATCTTCAGGCGCATATTTATTTTCACTTATCCAATTGCCCTCGGCATCATATTCATATTTCACATAGGGACTGTATAATTGCCAGTCAAGTGAACGACCTGCGAAATAGAATTCGTAGTTGAAGCCAAGAAAAACTTTATATTCTCCTGGTCCTATAGATGAATTAGCAATCTCAAATATTCTTTCCTGATGTGATGCTGAATCACTTCCGTTAGCCATTACGGTCTTAAAAATTAGCGAAACTGCTACCGCCCACATTACTAAAACAAATAATCCGAAATTGCTTAACCTCTTAAGCAAAATATTTTTGAAATTCAGATATAAACCGCTTGAAAGTACCATAAAATATGGTAAAAGATAAAGAGCCCTTAACTCATAAACTAAAGTGGCGAAAATTGTTGCAATGGTTAACAAGGTAGCAATTAATAAACCTTTCTCCCTTTTTGAAAAAACCGCAAGAATGGCCAGGATTGGAAAAAAAATACTCAGGGTTTTTATATAAGCCTTTATCAATTTTAGCCAAACCTGATAATCAAACAAAGCCAGTAATTTTGTCGAGCTTCCTTCAGTTGAATTAATATTCCTGGTGATCATTGTAAACATATCCCTGAAAATCGTAACCAAGCTTTCCCAGATTGGTATTAATAGGACTACTCCAACTATAAAAGCTCCAAGAGAGAAAAATCCGAGCTTTCTAAAAAAAAGTCTCCATGAGAAAAAAGATTTTTTATAAGCATTTACCTGCTTCTGATTCAAAAGCTCTAAAAAAATTAAGGGATATAAGAAAACAGCAGATGGCCATATTAAACCAGCAATAATTGCGAGCCCTCCGGCAATCATTATATTAATTTTCAGGTTTTTTTGAGACACACTTCTTAGAATCCAACAAGAAGCAAAACAAAGAGCCATTACCCAACTATCCATTCTTCCGATTCTCTGAGAAAGCACAAATAATGGATCAATTAATAATGCTAGGCTTAGCATATAAGTGGCATAAAGAGGCACATTTCTGGATTTCAGCCATCCAAAAGCCATTGTCGCTGCCAACATACCACCAATCAATGCAGCTATTCGAGATCCTAATCCATATTGACCTCCAAGATGATAACTCATTTCGGCGATAAGCGGACCTAGATATGACCAAATTAGAATTGGTTTCTCTTCTGCAATTTGCCAGGTGAGAGCCCAGGTACTGTCAGGATGCAAAATCAACCTCCCATAATCAATAATTTGAACCTGGTCTTTATATATTAAAAATAAGTCATCAAGGGTAATTAGTTGAATTAGAAAAACGATTAAGATTGTAAAAATCCACATCAACCAACTATAACCGTAAACCCAACCCGATTTTTTATTATTAATATTTATAAAAATGTCGGAAGTCATGATTTTAATATCAGGGATTTTCTGGTTGAGAAAAAATTAATAACCAATCGGATTTGATTGAACACTAATAATGTCCTTATACATCCGTTCAATACCTTCCTTCAAATTAACAGTTGAGCTCCACCCCAGGTCGTTCAATTTTGAACTGTCTGTGACCTTCCTCAACGTCCCGTCTTTTTTAGAATTATTAAAATATAGTTCTCCTTTAAAACCCACCGTTTTCTTGATAAGTTCAGCGAGATCTTTGATTGATATTTCTTTTCCAGTCCCTATATTAATGTGCGAATTCCTTATTTCATTAATATTCATTGAAGAAATAATATCCATAAAATCTATTCTTTCCATCAGGAAAACACACGCATCGGCCATATCCTCACTCCATAGAAATTCTCTTAAGGGTGTACCTGTACCCCAGATTTCCACCCTCACCTGGCCATTTTTTAACTTTATTCCATAATTTTCCAGAGATCTGATAATTTCATCATTACTTGTCTCTTGATTCTTTATTCCATTCAAAGGCATTTCTCGTAGATGAATATGTAGAGCTTCCCAATCATTTTTTTCCAGAAGTTTACCTATATACATCTTCCTGAGTAGAGCGGGTAAAACATGGGATTTTTCAAGATCAAAATTATCACCAGGACCGTACAAATTAGTAGGCATCGCTGAAATAAAATTTGTACCGTATTGAAGATTATAAGATTCACACATTTTCATCCCGGCTATTTTTGCGATAGCATAGGGTTCATTGGTATATTCTAGGCTACCGGTAAGAAGATATTCTTCCTTAATAGGTTGAGGACAGTCTTTAGGATAAATACAGGTACTCCCCAGGAACATCAGTTTTTTAACACCATTAAGGTAACTCTGATGAATCACATTAGTTTGTATCATTAGGTTTTCATAAAGAAAATCGGCCCTGTATTTATTGTTGGCAACAATACCACCCACTTTTGCTGCCGCAAGGAATACATAATCTGGTTTCTCTGATCTAAAGAAGTTTTTTACAGCTCCGCAATCTTTTAGATCCAGTTCCTCATGTGATCTGGTAAGAATATTTGAATAACCTTTAATTCGAAGGTTTCTGGTGATTGCACTTCCCACTAATCCTGTGTGCCCGGCAACGTATATTTTAGAATCTTTTAGCATTGGATTTCCTGTTTGAGTCCTGAGAATTATTCGAATCAGTCTGCATTAAGTCATTTATGCAACGCTTGAAACTTTATCTATCTGATCAATTTTCTGAAGTTTTAATTTCTCCCTGACGATATATTTAGCAAGGGAAAAGCTGCAAGTAAAAGCGGGAGAAACAGCATTTAGAATATGCAGTGATTGATGATCTCCTTCCATAATAAAGTCCATCTCTAGATTGAAGGTCTTTTTATTCAGCAATTGCGCTCTGATCCCGGAAGGAAGCCATTGGTCAAATTTTTTAGCATTAGCCTTCCAAACTAAATTCATTGCTAAGGCTGAAAAGTATTTCTTATTGCGCTTTTTAAGTTCATTCCATGCCAGATTCCTGAAATTGAAAGAATTTCGAAGGAAGAGCTGGGTTTCGAAAAAGATAATCTCCAGAAACTCATTTATGTTGAATCTGCTAAAACCCTTATAATTTTCACGCCAAAATGCTGGCATTGCTGTTGGTCCAATCTTGATTTCTTTTATTGATGTAAGAGTGTAATGAACACCTAGAAATGGATTTTTAAGGTCGGGTACTGGATATATATTTGTTTTGATTGGTGCATCCTTGCCAGTATATTTAAGATACCTCCCTTTAAAAGGTATGATGGTATATTGGTTAGCAAATCCAAAATCTTTTGCAATATGATCTGCGTACAACCCAGCAGCGTTAATCACATATCCGGCATCAATTGTACAGTGATTTGTACGTATTCGATTTTTATAATTGGAAAGATATTTATTGTCAAAAAAGAACTTCACTCCTTTTTCAGCTAACACGTTTTTTAATTTTAGACAAACCTCTAATGGGTTTACCGTAGCAGTGGTAGGCGAATGAAGGGCCTTTTTAAAGGTTCTGGCATTCGGTTCAATTTGGTAAAGTTCTTTTTCACTTATTAACTTTAATTCTACACCATTCTTTCTACCCCTTCTTTCCAACTCATACAGGGATTCCAGTTCCATTCTGTTCTTTGCCACCACCACTTTTCCACACTCGTTGATATTTAATCCATGACTTTTACAGAATTCCTTCATTAACCTATTTCCGTCTTTAGTGAAAAGAGCCTTTAGAGAATCTGGGGTATAATAAAAACCTGCATGTAAAACTCCACTATTCCTACCACTGGCATGTTTACCCACATCGCTTTCCTTTTCCAAAATAGCTATACTGATACCAGGTTTGGTATTTATTAACTCATAAGCGATGGTCATCCCCATGATTCCAGCTCCTATAATGAGATAATCATATTTATAATCTGCAGTCATACTATCTATCAGGCTCTTAAAAATTCAAATATTATTCGTAATAATTCAATGTTTTAAAACCAACCTCATTGAGGTATCTTTCCTTTCTCATTAAATTCAGATCACTCTCCATCATCTCTTTGATCAAGGCAGAAAGATCGTATTCTGGTTTCCATCCCAGTTTATTACGGGCCTTTGAAGAATCCCCTACCAAAAGGTCCACTTCTGTAGGGCGGAAATAGCGAGGATCTATTGCTAGTATCTCTTTACCAATCTCTAACTGATAATCTGGATTCGAGCAATATTTCACAAATGCTTTTTCTTCTAGTTCTTCACCTTGAAATTCAAGTTCCACCCCTATTTCTCCAAAAGCTGCTATTACAAAATCCCTAACGCTGGTTGATATTCCTGTTGCTATTACCCAATCTTCCGGTTCATCTGCCTGTAGGATCATCCACATCACTCTAACATAATCTTTCGCATGGCCCCAGTCTCTTCGGGCATTTAGGTTACCTAAATACATTTTATCCTGTAGACCTAAAGCAATTCTAGATATTGCTCTGGTAATTTTTCTGGTAACAAAAGTTTCCCCTCTTATAGGTGATTCATGATTAAAAAGGATTCCGTTGCAAGCGAACATATCATAAGCTTCCCGATAATTCACGGTTACCCAATAACCATACATTTTTGCAATTGCGTATGGACTCCTGGGATAAAATGGTGTTTTCTCCGTTTGTGGAACTTCCAGAACCTTTCCATATAATTCTGAGGTTGAAGCCTGATAGACCCTTGTTTTTTGTTCTAATCCCAATAACCTGACTGCATCTAAAATACGCAATACACCTAAAGCATCTGTATTTCCAGTATATTCAGGAGTTTCAAAGGAAACCTGTACGTGGCTCATTGCCGCTAAATTGTATATTTCATCAGGTTTAATCTGTTGAATTAATCTTATTATGGAAGTGCTATCTGTCATATCCCCATAATGCAAAATGAAATTTCTATTCTTTTCATGAGGATCTTGATAAAGATGATCTATCCTGGCTGTATTGAATTGAGATGACCTTCTTTTTAAGCCATGAACGATATACCCTTTACCCAACAGAAATTCACTCAGGTAGGCCCCATCCTGTCCTGTAACACCTGTTATTAATGCAACTTTCATACTTCAATGGTTTTCGTATAATTAATAAGAATTCTAAACTGTGCTTTTAAGCACTGGGACCAGTAACACCGTAAAATGAAGAATTTCAGAGATTAAGGCAGCATGTTTGAGTTACTTTTGATAAGTAAGAATAATAATTCATATCATTTTCCCAATGAAAGAATTTTACTACCGGTCTAGTGTAAATTTTTTAATTGATTTATTAGTGATGATCTAAAATATTAAAGGGGTTTAGGCGATTTCCTTTAATTTGACATTTACCGTGAGTCCCATTTCTTTCAATATTAGACGCATCCTTTTAGCTCCAATATCCTGTACAATTCCCTCTTTATTCTGGAAGGGTCCAGATTTTATTTTCACCCTATCTCCAGGTGAAATACTTTCTATAGTAAAATGATCATAAGTATCCTTTTCAAGCCAGTTCTTAATAACCTCAATTTCCTCATCTCTTGCAATTGCCGGTTTTCCAAGCCAAAACAGATATTTAATCACTCCAGGATAATTAAAAACCTTAGCCCTTTCGCTGTTTTTAATCTTTATGAACAGATAAGAGGAAAATAAGGGAACCTCAACTTTTTTCTTCCGGTCACTCCATTGCCGAACCTCCTTAATGGTTGGACAATAAACTTCAAAATTTGCCTCGGCCAGGCTATCTGCAACTTTTATTTCAGACCGTGGCTTTGTGTATAAGACATACCATCCCATTATATACCATTTTTAAAATTAGATATTAAACTTCAAGGGAAACCAATTAAGACTTCCAGTCAATAAAAAATTCAGAATTGGGTAAAACAGCGTAATTGTTGCTGCGCGGGGGGAAGAAAATTTAATCTTATGGTCGATAGCCGTATTGAATAGATATGGCTTCGCCGCAAGAGTCACAATTTTATTGCTCTTGAGTAGGAATAATCAAGGGATAAGGGGAGATAATAATTTTAAAAAAAGTAGGGAAACTAGTTTGTAGGGTAATAGTTAATGTTAAGATGAAATTAAGAAATTGAATCAATTCCGCCAACATCGAAATGTTAAATTTAAGCCATATAAATTATTAAATTATACCAATAACATTCATATTCTCGGTTTTTATTAGATAATTAGAATAAATAAGTGGCTAAACTCTTTTAAAATTAAAAAATAAGCAAAATTTTTAATCTTTTATAAGAAAACTGCAAACCTTAAATTTTTAACATGTTGGTAATCAGCTTATTGAAAATTTTAAGATAATCGATGAAAGGTGAATTACAGATTATAAAAGACTTGTTTCCAAATTGGAATTATCTGATTTAAATATTGAAATATCTAAACGGGAGGCATTAATGATTATTCCTTGACTTAATCTCTCTCAATTTACAATTGAGCTGAAAGCATGTTTACGGAAGAGAGAAAATATTATCAGCCCTAACAATATTTTATTCTGGAAGATATAGAAATGCTCCTTGTAAAAGAAATTAATGAAAAATAAAAATTGAGTATATATTATGAAAGGTGTTTTTACTTACTTATGATACTCTTCTTTCGATTCCAGGATGATACCAAATTCACCTTCTGCTTCAACCGTGGTTTCTAATTGAATATTATACGCCTGGAAACTGAACGTCCCTTCCACAATTTGATCGGTAGTTTTGGTAATCGTTACAATGCCAGCTTCCGTGCCCAAAGCATAATGATTTTCCCACAATTCAAAATCATGCCAATACATGGCCCAGCTAACGGTCTCTGTAGTTCCGGTATAATAGGTTCCTGGACCATCAAAAAAACAGACCTTGAAATTAAAGCCTTCATAAAAATCTGTTTCCTGATTCTCGTTAAAGATTTCGCCTAGAAAATCGAAATTCATATTACCGGTTTCCTCGCTGGGATAAACCGTTCCCTTTATATCTTCTGCTTTCAGTACTTCAAATTCCTTGCTATTAATTTCGGCCCTGAAATATTCGACAAAATCTGGTTTTGCGTCGAAAACATCATCTAACAAAGGATCAGTAACAACTTCATCTCCCTGGCAGGCACCAAGGAATACTCCTATAAATAGTATAAAGTAAATTTTTTTCATCCCTCAGATTTGAAAGTTCAACGATCAAGCATCAGGGGGATGACTTAGAACTTTTAAATTAAATCATTTAGCTCTCACCAACAAGTTTTTAACCATCAAATATCTATAAATAAACACCTTATCCCGTTATCCCTATAAAATAAAAAACCCAGCTCTGTAAGGGAGCCGGGTTTAAAAAAGAGAGGAATTTTAATCAATTTTTCACAATCTTCTTTACAGATCTGGCATTTTCTGTAGTTATTTCTACAAAATAAATACCAGCACTAAGGTTAGAGACCGGCACCTCGATCATCGAGTCTGAACCTTCAGACTGAGTCGTTTTTACCAGTGCTCCAAGAGTATTATAGAATCTAATGTTCATCTCCTCCATCACAGGGCTATACATTTTAATATACATCACCTCGTTTACCGGATTTGGATGAACTTTCCAGCTTTCTTCTAAATCACTGTCATTGGTAACCTTATCTACTACAACCACATCAAATGTTGTTGTGATCTCTCCCCCTCTTCCATCAACTCCTTTAAGGCTAATGGTAGAGGTACCTAAAGTAGATGGGGTAACCAGCATATTATTATCGTTCACAAATATCTCCACTACTTCATTGCTCGAAGTTGGAGTCAATGAACTTACCTGGTCTCCATCAGGATCGGTAAACACTGAACTAAGGTCCAGACGATATTCACCTGTATAAAGATTCAAGGTCTGGTTAGCTAGAAGGTTCGATTCAGGAGCTCTGTTCACGTCGACCACCTCAACCTTAATAGTAGAAGTTCCTTCGATACCATTTGCATCTTCGAGGATCACGTCGAAAGTATGCACTCCTGCATCCTCAAAATCCGGACTGAATGAGAAGTCTACCATTCCTTCGGCGAAGTTAAGTTCGGTCTTAGGATTGGATTCTGCCATTCTTGCTCCGGCAACCAGGTCTCCTTCAAGATCTGAAGTAGCAAGACTGATATTAAGAGTTTCGTTCTCATTTACATAGTACATCTCATCAGCAACTAGATCTGGTGCCTGGTTGATATCCAGGGTAACCGGGATACTTACCAATTCCATATCTGGATCATTGGTTTCTATATTTAGCATGGCAAAATTACTTGCCTTTAAAGCTCTAGCTGGATTTAATTCAACATTCATATCCATAGTCGCTCCTGCGGCAACATCCCCAGTGGTATTTCCAGTTAAAGTAAGCCAGTTCTTCTGAGCTGCCTCTACTTCCCCGGCACGCACGATCCATCCTGAATTGGATAATCCTGCATCGGCGATATCCCACCAGAAACCTGCATTATAAAACTTGTATCTGTTGCTCTCGTGAGCGTCTACATAACCAAGACCCTGTGGATAGTTGGCACCTAATGGGTAAGTGATCACCACAAAGAACTTCTCATATGGCTGAAGGTCTACCGTCTCACCAAGGGCAAGAGTGATTAACTCTCCATCAACATTTGCAGTTTCTGCTACATAGTTCAAAGTTTCTTTATAAAGTACATCTGAATCTTCCAGCTGGTTTCCAACCCTGATCTCTACAGTAAGGTCTGAATTTAACCAGTCACCCCATGCATACCAGGTTTGAATATGAGATAGATTGAAACCAGTTTCAGGTGCAATGAATCTCGTTGAACTTGCGAATACAAGATCGCCGTTGAATCCAACAGAAGTCCATGGAGATTGAGAATCTTCATGAGCCAGGATGTTTGCGAATTCCTCGTTGTTCTGAACGATCGAATAATTCGGTTCAAAGCTGATCTCATTTCTTAATAAGGTAGCATCTACATCAGAATTTAGAGGAGCCGCTGCTGGGCTAACATCAGTTCTCATATAGTTCATCCCAATGTTATAGTTCAATGGAGACTCTCCATCAACATTCCCCATATTCAGTGTATGTGTATACACATCATCGTTAAACGCAAGATGATAGATCTCTTCATTGTTAACAGTAAAGGATGGTGGCAGTTTGAAAGCGGCTTTGATCTCTAACTCTTCAGTAGTACCAAAATCGGTATCAACCAACACTTTATTGGTGTAGGCATCATTTGGAGTTTGAGGACTTACAGTAAGTCTGAATGTCTTGGACTCAAAACCAGGCTCAACCGTAAATGAATCAGTTGATCTAAGAGGTTGCCAACTCCATCCCCATCTAATGTGCCACACAAGGTGCTCTATAGTTGCAGTAGATGCATCTTCAACACGAATATTATTAACCGTCATGGTCTTTTTACCTGTATTCTTAAATGCCACATCGTGCATATAAGCTGCATCTGGACCAACCATTTCTTCTCCAAGATCAACTGTTTCAGGAATGAATGTCAATTCTGCATCACCTGAAACCTCAAGGTTAATTGGCACAACAACTTCCGGAGTTAACGGAGTATTGTTGATCACTTTCAAGGATTCCTCATAAGTTCCCGCATTGGTTCCAGTGGTATTGAAAGTTAGGTCATATTCTCTGCTGGCACCAGCTTCAAGAGTTTCCTTAATCGCAGGACTAAACTCTACAGCTACATCATTTGCCAGGTAATCTTGATAATAAGCGATCTGGGTTCCATCAGATCCATCTTTGTTTTCGATTCCTATCAGACCATAGAAGGCTCTGATTGGTTGGGAAGGATTGCTCTTATACTGAAACTTGATCTTACCGTTCTTGTAAAGAATAGCCTGGATGCTGAATTCACTTCCAATAAAGAACAGGTTATTATAACCTCTCCACTCAAAAACCACTTTATCATCAAAAGCTTTCATATATCTTCCCCACTGATTTTCCGGAAGATTGATGTTTGGACCACCTGCCGCGAAATATGGAGAAATGATATTGTTTAGCTCATCATCGTTAGGAACAGATGGTGGCACAAAGTAAGACAATGACTCATCCTCGATCTCATCAAAGCTTAACACACCCTGGCTACTCATCCAAACCTTATTGTATTTTTCCTCGTAGAATTCGAATTCGAAAGGCAGGTCAAGAACTTCCCATATATCTCCTTCAGATAAATAGAATTGCACTTTATCCTCTTCGTTAAGTTTTATCCACTGCGCTGTTGGCTGCATGGTCTCATCGTAAGTAGAACGATTCACGTAAGTAAATTCAGGAACCGAATTCTGAGCAGCTGGTTTCTGAACAGTCACGTGCTCTGTAGCCGCGATTGCATATTCAAGTTTAGACTTCCCGGTGTTAGACACCTTGAATGTTTTCACCAATTCCTCGTCTGGGTTCATTGTAACCGAATATTCAGTCTCCATCACATCAATTGCCGGAGCATCGATTACATTTCCTGTAAACGCTACTTCGTGAGAAGCACCTTCACTATCGGTTAAAGTAAGTGTATTATCTACTGCACCAATCTCAGCGGTGTTAAGAGTATATTCGATGAACAGCGTTTGATTAGGCTCGATCACCCCACTAGTCTCTCCTTCAAAACTAAGACTCGCGTTAGCAAAGTTGATATCAGTAATTTCTATCTGCTTTGAACCTTCGTTCTTGGCACCAATTATTCCTCTAACTTCTGCCTGCTGAAAATTATCACCAAGGTCCACTTCGGTCTCACTAAGAATCAGTTCAGATTCTCCGCCACCAACTACATCGATATTCACTTCTAGCGGAATAGAGCTATTAAAAGGATCATTGGAAAGAACTGAAATATATTCCTTATGTGTTCCCTCGATAAGTTTTTCACCATCAAGAGTGATCATGATCTCTTTCGATTCACCTGGCTGTATCATTCCTTTGGCCTCGGCAACTTCTTTTATAAGACCTAGACCAGGACTGTGGATATGAACGATTTGCTGAGGCATCATTGGTAATTCCACCTTATCAGAGCTGGAATTAACCAGAACACCATCATTTTTAGCTTCATTTTCAATGGCGCTATAGAAACTTCTTAACTGGTAAGAAAATAATCCGTCGAACTTATCATAGATCAATTTGATGTCTCCATCGCTGTAAAGCTCGATCTGGAAGGTAATCGCAACATTATCCCTGTCATTTGAGTGTCTAACATCGGTATACTGAACGATCAGTTTACCAACTTCTCTCTTCAAATGGATGCTTCCCGCTTTGGAAAGAGCCCATTCCTTTAACAATCCTGATATGTATCCATCTGGCAATTGAGCGCTATGGAACTTAGAAGTGGAATTAAAATTCCCGTTTTCTCCAAGAGTAAGCACACCATATTTAGTGATATACATGTGGTCTACCGCTTTTCCGAAGAATGGGAAGTCAAACCCAAGATCAACATTATAATAGTTGTTCATTGGATTAGATTTAAAGAAATCGGTAATATCTGTCCCTGATGTAGAGATATCATTGAATTCATAACCATTATATGGAGTTCTTTCCATTACATATGGATAACGCTGAACACTCTCCGGGAGATTCTCGATATGACTTACATCTTCAGTAAATGCAGGGAATCCGTATTGAAGTGGATATTCTCCTGTATTCTTCAAAGTGAAACTTGCCTGGGCGTTATCTCCAACATTGATGTTTTCGAAGTTCACTACCGCAGGATCTGCTTCGATATGTGCTGATTCTGTTCCAACACCAAATACGTTGAAAGTATGAACATCACCATTCCAGCTGGTAAGTGTGATCTCAGCATTTTCATTACCTACACCAGAAGGCGTAAAGGTAATAGACATCGTAGTTTCAGATTTGGCGGCAACATTCAAGGAAAAAGTAGAAGTATTCACCTTAAAACTTGGACTTGAAGAAGTTACCGTACGGGTTCTGAATCTTCCAAAACCTGTATTTTGAATAGTCATTTCCCTGGTTGCTGAAAGTCCCTTGAAAACGCTTCCAAAGTCAAGGATATTATCAGTAGCAAGTGCTGGCTTTTGACCAGTAACGGTCACATTAGCTGCTACTCTATTTATTGGTGTATCTGAATCGTTAGAATTAATAACGATATTAGACTTGTAGTTACCATTGATCAGCTGGCTGGCGTCAATAGCAACTTCCATATCCTGTTCACCTACTCCAAGTATCTGACCCTCCGTTGGGTTTAGCGTCATATAATTATGAAGAGGCTCCACATTGCTGGCAGCAGTAACGGCCCAAACGAACTGATCGTTGTTCATGGCCCCTGCAAGCGGTACCCAGGTTTCCCCAAGGTCAAAACTCATCAAAGCATTATCTGATTGCTCCGGGCTTTGCTCAGGCCCAACTCCAAGCGGGTAAAGATTCCCGGCAGGAATATGGAATACGATCCAGAAAGTAGTTCCCTGCTCAAAGAACAATTGTTCTTTCAGGTTATACCCATGATATCTGGAATCGTTCTCGCTGCGACCTACGAACTGGTCGTCTGAATAGATAAGATTATCCTCATGGATTTCCTCACCCTTATAGATCTCTAAAATTGCTGGACCGTCTTCCTGGTCAAGGTTTAAATAGGCTTTTACAAAAGAAAGATTGAATCCTTCAGCCTCATCCACTCTAAATCTAGTGGCAGAAGAGTTGGTCGCCGTAGTATCGGTCTCACCAATGATATAAATAGGACTAGGTCCGTGATAAACTTTTTCTGAAGACTCCCAGGCATTCTGAACCGCGTTCCTGGTCTCGAATTTCTGGATAAGTTCAACCATTTCCTTTTTTACAGTAAGTTGGTTTGCGTTAACCGGAGTTCCTCTCGCTGGTAAAGCCGCTCTAGAAAATGAATGGAAATTGGAAACCTGACGGATTTCTGAATCCCAGTTAAGGATCCCATCCTGTTGGTTAAGGATCTTGAAGTTCTCAATAGCATTATCATCTACCTGGGTATCGATATTAACATTGATGTTAGCAACATCTGTAGCAATATCTGGTCCCTGGTTGGTAGTCGCTTCAACCTGGTTGGAAGCTTCAGAAACATTCCCCCAACGGTCTATAGCCGTTACGGTGAAGTAATAGGTAGTCTCGAAATCAAGGCCTTCAACGGTAGTTTCAATAAGATCTCCTACGTTGCTGAAATCATTGGAGACCATCATTTCTGAAGCTTCGCTCATATCCATTTTTTTAGACCACTGAAGCTTATACTCATAAGGAGTCGTATCTCCAGCGTCTGAAGGAACCGTGAAGCTCAGCGTTGCGAAATCTTCTGAAGTTCCCAATAGAGTGAGGTCGCTGATAGTTTCAGGTGCCTGCTCATCATCTGGCGCAAGTGCCAGATAAGCATCCATAAAGCCTAGTCCTAGTTTTCCTTCGAACTCCGGATTATGAGAATCGATCTCCCTGATCCCACGGAACAAACGTTTTTTAAGGTCTTCGTTGGTAAAAGTTTCAGATCCATATTTAGAGAGCACAAGTGCTGCGATACCAGAAGCATGAGGAGTCGCCATGGAGGTTCCCTGCATATAACCATAACGGTTATCTGGAAGTGTACTTAACACCTGGCTTTTATTTCCCTGACTTAAACTTCCCCCGGTAGTGGTTAGGTCAACCCAGCTTCCGTAATTCGAATAAGGAGCTTTTTTATAATCAGTTCCTGTAGAAGCGATGGCGATGGTCTGGTCGTAATAACCTGGATAATGAATTTCATCGCTACCGTTATTTCCAGCAGCGAATAATACTACTCCACCCTTCATCGGGCTTCCAGGATAATTACCAGCTTCTTCAATAAAATAATCGATGGCATCCAGTACCGACTGCTCAAATGCACCAGCAGACTGATAACCCCATGAGTTTTGTGAGATCACGGCACCGTTATCTGCGCCATAAACAATTGCTTGCGCAAAACTTCCGGAACCGTTATCGCTAAATACCTGGGCTGAAATGATTCTAACTCCATCACCGTTACCGGATCCACCTGCAACACCGGCTACCCCTTTACCGTTGTTGCTGGTGGCCGCTACGGTTCCAGCAACGTGAGTACCATGGTCCTGATCTGTGATCTCTCCCTGGTTCTCTGCGAAATTATAACCGTATATATCATCTACATATCCATTAAAGTCATCATCTTCTCCAGGTGTACCGTTCAATTCTGCGGTATTAATCCACATATTATCTTTTAGGTCTTCGTGATCTGTGTCTACACCCCCATCAACAACGGCAACGATTACATTGGATTTACCCATGCTAATGTCCCATGCCTTTGGAGCGTTGATATCTGATCCTGTAACCGAACCTTCAAGACTTCCGTCATTTAAAAGATGCCATTGATCGCTTAGATAAGGATCGTTGGTAGTAGTTTCAAATGCTGAAGCTTCTGGTCTTTCCACGGCGCTACTTCCTGAATAGTTTAAGGATTTCTGACGGATTGGCTCTGCCAAGGAAATATATTCGTTTCCGCCATATTCACGAGCTACTGCCTCCATATCAGACTCGGTTTGCACATTGATCTCATACCAAAGGTGCAGGCCATGCTTTATGTGCGTGGCTTCATTCTTACCGGCATGAGGGAATACCCTGCGCATTTTTGTGGCAGCATACCTGGCGCTGATATTGTCAAAACTGTTAAGACCTGTTTTTAAAACTCCATTTGTAGAAGCTTTATTGATGTCTTTTACGACCAATTCAACTTTTTCCGGTTTTATTTTAACCCGGACTTTACCCGGCACAAAATCGCTGTTTTGGGCCATTAGATTTAAAGAACCGGCCATCCATAACAAAATGGTTAGGATTCCCAGTTTTTTAAAGAACTGTGTAATTTTATTCATTATTTTATTTTTAGTTGTAATTCTCTTATCATGGTTAACCTTAGCATCAAACTCTGGTAATTCTTTGCTCTTCAATGCGTTCAACATTGAACGAAGTGCCTTTCGTTGAGAGGCATTTCGTGTGAGCCAGCTGTCCACGCTTTCGTTATCCAGCTTCTTCATTCCTGTTATTTGCTTTCGGCCACCTCAGGTTTAACATCGTTAATCGCTTCGGTGTTGCTATTGTCATTATTCCCGAAAGCATAGCTTAGAGAAAACCGAAGTGTGTTTTCTAAAGGACTCGCAACATTTGAAGTGTTGAACAGGTAAGAAAGGTCAAGCCTGGCACTTTTGAAGGAAATACCTCCTCCTACGGTGGCAAACTGCCTGTTCCCGGCAGATTCAGCTTCATGGAAATAACCGGTACGCAAAGCGAATACATTATTGTATTTATATTCTGCACCAAGGGCATACACCAGGGATCCAAAATCACTGTTTTTTACCAGTAAAGAGTTGATCTCCACGTTCGCTGCGATGGAATTCTTAGGATCCATTAGAAGTTCATAACCAGACCCTAATTTGAGATTGGTTGGCATCTGGGATTTTGGAGCTCCTTCAACAAGTTCCACGTTGAAACCAATATTGCTTAAAGCTAATCCGGCTCGCCAAATTCCCTGGTTCTTTCCAAGTTTCATGAGGTCTGACTGATAGTAAGCGCCAACATCGGCAATGAAAGTATTCAGGTCTGAGCCCTCATCGGCCAGGGCGTAGTCTGAACGTACATACCGACCGGTAACGGCAGTAGAAAAGTTTTCACTAAGTTTCAAAGAATAACTACCATCGATGGCAACTTCATAAGGATTCTGGGTTCCTGTAGTATTACCTGAAACATCAGAAAGTTCCATAGTACCGTAGGAGAAATAACGCATCCCTACTCCCCAGGTACTTCTTTCATTAATTCTTCTGGCAAAGGAAAAACTTCCCAAAAAGACATCGTTGGTAAGATTCCTTAACCATGGGGTGTAGTTCAATCCAAGTAACATATCTCCTTCCATGAAGGTGTATTTAGCAGGGTTGAAGAACTGGGAATAGGCGTCGGTAGAAGTCGCCACTCCAATATCTGCCATCCCACCACTTCGGGCATCGGGAACAATTAATAAAAAGGGTGCCGCTGTAGCTTGCCCTCCTGAACTCTCCTGCGCAAACCCCAGCTTCACAGTCAAGGGAATGAGCAAAAAGAAAAACAATAATTTTTTCATTTGAATAAGTTTTAAACGCATAAGAATTAGCGTCGGTTATTGATTTCTCAAATGAAAAAATTATGTTAAGGCAAGTTTAAAATTTGGCGTGACAAAATCTATACAAGGCCTTTTTTTAAGGTTACATTACCTATACATAAGCATTTAATTAATTGATAGTGAATAGGTTATTCTAAATACTATTTAGGAAGGTAGTAAGGTTGGTTTCAGAGTTAGTTATACCTAATTTTTTGCGTAAACGGTACCTGCCCACATCAATGGTACGAATGCTCTGACCGGTTAAAGAAGAGATTTCTTTAGAGGAAAGTTTGAGTTTGGTGAAAGCGGCAAGTTTCATTTCATTGGTAGTAAGCTGGTAATTTGAAGACAGCTTTTCGTAGAATTCTGAATGTACTTCCTGGAAATAAAGGTCAAATTCTTCCCAGGACTCGTTATTGTGGCTATACTTTAATTGCCGTATCATTTCTGAAAGGGCTTTATCGCACTGAGCTTTTGTAAGTTTCTTTGCATCCCGAAGTTTTTCGATAAGACCAGAGATCATCTCGTTCTTCTGCAAAAGAAACATCAGGTTAGACATTAACTTTTTATTCTTGTAATCTAATTCTTGATGCAATAAGTGTTTTTCTTTCTTAATATTTTCATTCTGAAGCTCGGTTTGCCTGGTCTTGATCTTTTGAAGCCGGAACAGGATGAATGCTATTATTAGCAATAGCAGTAAAATTCCGAAAATGAATTTAAAGACCGTTTCCCTGAATTCCCTTTTCTTTTCCTCGATCTGTTTTTGCAACTCATATTCATATTTCGCTTTTAGTCGCTCCTGGTTCTTGATACTCTCTTCATTGAAAACCTCAGCCCTCGATTCCATTTCGAGTTTCTGCATCTCGTAAGCTTTCTCGAATTCCCCTTTTCCTTCATAAACCTTTTTTAAGGCATCAGAATTTTCTATTATTTGCTTTTCATATCCCATTTTCAGGGCACTTTCCAGGGATTTTTGTAAGTACTCCTCTCCTTCCTGAACTTCGTTAAGTTTCAGATAGATTAAACCTGTATGTGTTTGTGACTGTGAGATCCCAAGCGTATAATTGCCCTTATTCCTTATGGCAAGCGCCTTTTTGTGCCATGAAAGTGCCTTTTTATAATTCTTCCGTTTTACTTCCAGCGAACCCATATTGCTATATACATTAGCCAGGTAATATTTCTCTTCAACTTTTTGAGAAAGATTAATGGCTTTTTTATATAACTCTTCAGCAGATTCATAAAATCCAAGATTTTCGTTTGCAATACCTTCATTGCTATAGATTACACAGTAAGCTACCAGGTTGGCCTGGGTAGAATCTGTAACCGCATACTTCTTTCTAATATTCTGAAATCTTTCAAGGGCCTTTCTATATTCTTCTGAATCCAGGTAAATATTTGCAATACTTATCTCGGCATATAACTTGAACTGTGCATCATCATCCAGTTGGGAAGCTTCAGAAATCTGCAGGTAAGTTTCAAGAGCAAGGTCAGACTGGCCCTGGGTGAGGTAAACATTCCCTATATCAAGCATTACCCGGTACCGTTTTTTAGAATACTCCTTATCTGCCAGAAAAGTGTCCAGTTGCTGAAAATAGAACAGGGCAGAATCCAGGTTAGTTTCTCTTAATTCCTGGGCTTTTTTATAGATCTCTGAAAAGAAAAGGCTATCCGTAGTGGCCATTTTCTGAGCCTTAACCGGCCCAAAAACGCTTATAAAGATTAAAAAGGGAATAATCTTTTTCATTGTTTAAAATTTAGTAGGGCTTATTAAAAACAATTTTGGTTTTCCTTAACATTTCTGGTCGGCAAAAATATAATTTTAAGTCTATTAACCTGATTTACAATCATGTTTTTTCAGCAAACTTTTATTATCAATATGATAGTTAGCTAGACTTGTATAAATAAAAGGATAAGCAGATGATGAGAGCAAGGAATATTGGCTCTCAGAAATAAATTGAATTAGTAGAAAATTTTTAGAATTTAAGTTAGAATCGATTCAAAGATTTGGACTCGACTATTAACCATTCGCTATTCACCCTTTCTAAAAAATACATATTGGTAAAAGATGATAACCTACCTCTTTAGCTAAAGATTTCAATGTCGGATATTTATCATCCAAAATATTAGCTATAATTTCAGATTAAAATACCTCTTTAATGGTATTTAGCAATGATGAGAATTTAACGACTGGCCCTAAAAACAAAAAAGCCTTCTTCCATCAAATGGAAAAAAGCTTTTCATTGGTTAACCAAAATCCTCACAACATAGGATTATAACTCGGTTAACTACACATCCCAATCTCTTGGGACAAACAACACAACTAATCATTAGTGCCAAAAAAAGCCCCCCGTGTAGAGGAGCTTCTTTCTGCAATTTTGCGGTCTGGACGAGACTCGAACGAATCGCCCAATGTCTTTATTTATAGGCCCCTCCAAGGACCTATATTTTAGGAGCACCGAATTCGTCACCTTTTAACAAATTTTAACATTATTAAAAGTAGGAAATATCCTAATGGTGACATTTAAATGCAAACGATGCTATTACGAATCTATTTTTTAAAGAACAACCTCAATTTTCAAAGAGGGCTGGCAAATATACAATATCTTATTTCGACTAGACAAATAAAATTTCATTTCATTTATAAAACATATGTTATCCATTATTCACCTTAAGGATTTCAATCTAAATGCTAAACCTAATCGTGTCGCCTATTGCGATGAACTGTTAGCAATAGTTTCTTTAGTTTAAATTACTTACGGCTCTATACAAAAGTTTCAAATGATTTATAGACATATCAATTAATGGTTCAAACATAAAGGCATTCATATGGATGTTTTCTGGTGTCATTAAATTAACTTTATCTAATGTAATTATAGCTTCACTATCGGGATAATTAGAACTATATTCTCTATATAAAACTTGAGTTTGATTTTTCTTAATATCTGATAGATCTACCTCTGGAAGTTTATCAATTAAATATTTTTCTGCTTGTAATCTAATAGCTATTGCCAGGCAGATTTTATTTTCAAGAGCTATTTCATCGGCATCTTCATCCGAAATTGAATCTGCTGTTTCAATTATAAAGTCAATTAAATTTTTTTCTCCAAAAGCTATAGCTTTATCTTGCAGTTTGACCAACCTAGTTTTAAATATCTCAAAAATTTGATCTACTATTAAGTCGCCCGTTTCTTCTTTTCTGTGTAGACAACTTGTAAGAGTTAAATAGTCGGCATTACTCTTAGATTCACTGTATTCAATTAAATTTCGTACGAACGCAATTAGACTTATAAAGAACTTCGGATTTTGATAATTTCTGATAAGGTAACTAAAGACGTCATTTATATATTGACCTGGATGAAAAGTTATTTCATTTTGAGCATTTTTGGTTGTCATATAAATTACATCTCTATCCAAATGTAATCTTGAAGCAACGGTTCTATAAAAGTCAAAATTATGTGTTAATACAATTATTTTAAAATGATCTTGTTCGTGAATTTCTTTTATGTACTCAATTATGGCGAACTTATTTTTGTAATCAAATGAATCTGCTACATCATCAAAAATCAAAAGATTCTTATTAGGCCTTAATTTTCTAGATTCAATTTCGAATAAAAAATGAAGAATAAAATATGCTCTTTGCTCACCCTTACTCAAAATCGTCAATAAATTTTCTCGATTTTGTTTTACAGGGTCTTCTTCTCTATCGGAATAATCAAAATTTAAATTAGCAGTTTCTTCTTTTAAAATAATATCCTCTTGATTAACAATATTAACTTTGAAGGGAACATGGAATCTAGAATTGAAAGTTTCTATGATTTTGATCCATACTTCAAATTCTTTTTTTGATTCTTTAATAATCTCTTCTAATCTACTTTTTTTCCCTTTGTAGTGAACTACTAATTCTTCTGCTTCTTTTTTAATTTCAGAAAAGTAATTAAACCAAACTTCTTGTTTAAACTTTTCGTAATCTTTCAGTTTTACTAATATCAAATTATTTTTTTCAATAACTTTTTTAAAGGCCCTTAATTCTGCATTTGAACCAATAGCTTTATCCACTTTCTCAAATGATTTTTTTAGTTTTTCATCATTTAAAATTTTTTCGATTTCTTCCTTAACTATAGCCTTTAAATTTTCAGCATTATCAATTTCAGTTCCATCCTCTAAAATAAATTTATGCCCAGCTTCAAAAAAAGAATTATCCTCTATTGATCTTATTATATTATTTGCCTGATAAGTGCCGAATGTATTATTGGCTGATTCTTTAAAGAATTTCGACTTCGATATTATATTTTTGTAATTGCTAACGTATTGATCTAAAATTGCTTGATTCTTATCAAGAAATTTTTTCACATTCCCTTTTTTATCAAATATATCATTGTAACGAAAATCATATTCCTCATATTCATCTTTGAGATGATTAATTTGTTTAGAAAGAACTTCAAAAAATTCAGAATTCTCCTTTTCTGAAAATGTATTTATGAATTCAGTTTCGCAATCAGTACTTTGCGATATGCCTTTCAATTTTTTAATGAATTCAACCTTTAATTCATTTAATTCCTGATAAATATTGTCATATTCATCTTTTAGTTCTTTGCGTGCAAGAAAACTACTGATCTTGCTTGATGCATCAAAACTGTCATCTTCGGCATTTACAACCAAAATGTCATCTGGAATTAATTCGGATTCCCCATTTTGAATCTCATATTTAGAAACTCTTGATTTGTATATTCGATCGCAGGGTTTATTTCTAGGATCATCTTTTGAAACTAACTGGAATGTTTTTGCGAAAGAAGTTTTCATTGTCCCATTTGGCGCATAAACTATGTGAGTACTACTTTTCTCAAAATCAAATTGATGTTTTAATTTTCCAATTCCAAAGCAATTTTCAAAATCAATTTTAATCTGTTTCATTCGAACGTTTTTTATAAGAAATCAGCGCTAGCGCTCTCGCATTATACAAGTTTGCGGAGTAGGTACGCGACGTTGTCGGCTTAAGACCTAGTTTCTTGGGAAATATAATTATTTTCTATCTAACGGTACCGCATATTTAAGTTAGTTGTTAGCTGCAGCCTGATTACATTTCTAGTTCTTGTACGTGAACTATAATTCTCTCATCATTTTCAAGAATTTTATGCTCTTTGTACAATTTTTCAGCTTCTTCATAGGTCATCCAACGACTACCAATTTGATTATAATTGAAGCTTTCTTCAAAAACTTTATGAGATAAAGAAGTATGCTTCATATTCTGTTTCCTTAGTATTTTATTTCCTTCTTTAGACTCTACAGCTACACCATTAATTCTACAAATTGGGATGTGCATACCGGAAGAAGTAAAAGGACTATCCTTAAATTGTAATTTATCTGTAGGTCTTAGGAATGCGGAACAAAACGGATATCTATAATCTGTTGAATGATTTCGTCCCAACTCACAATGACAAAATCCTTTCTTACAAAGATTGTCTTCCAATTTTTTAATTTGAGGATCTAAATTTTTTGCCTGAGACCAATATAAAAATTCTCCATCCCATATTTTGTATTGGATCATTATAAAGCGGACTTTCTTTTTTTCTGGATCGTATTGCTCATAAATTAAATCCGCCCCCATTGATTGTTCACCTTCATTTGGATGAATCAATCGTACTCTTATAACTCTATTTTCTGAGACTTTATAATCTGTTGATTTCGCTTTAATATCCATTGGTTGAACTCCGAACTTCATTGATTTTACATCGTGTTCCAAAATGTAATCTTCTTGGATACTTCTTGGCAACAACATTGAACGAACTATTTGAAGCTTATTTAATTCTTTCTTTAAAAGATCTTTATTTTGGATGTCTGTTGCCAATTGTTGATTTAAAACATTCATCCTTTTGTCAACCAAATGGGTTCGTGATGTCTCTCAACGATCAACGATTTATCATTAAAGATTTCAGGTATAACCTGTTGAGCAAGTTTAATTGAACTATAATATGTAGGCGTTGCACCTTTATTGGAGATGCCTCTTAATTCTCTAACCAAATTTAAGAGAGCCCACTCAGTTTGAAATTTTTTATATTCTTCAAAATCGTCAAATTGTTCCATAATTAGAATTTTGGTTTCGGGTTGCAGCTACCAGTTTGCGGTTCACAAGTTGCGGGAGTAAGGACGCGGATTTGCCGGCTTAGTTTTGGTTCGCGAGTCAAGTTAATTATTTTCTTTCTAACGCTGCCGGCTATTGGCGATGAAATGATATTGAGCATCATTTATTCCTTCTAGTTAGAGAAACTCCATATTGCTTTTTAGGTTTATCCATTATATATATTCCGATATCCATTTGCGCTCTATCTACAAGTTTTACAAGTTTTTCAATAAACTCATCTTTGGCTTTATAACCGCATACGATATTTCTTATAGCTTTATTCTGTATTGGTTTTTTTCCTTTCTTAAATTTTACAATTCTAAGTTCCTTTTCGTAATCCCAACTTTTATCTTTTATAAAGAAAACATCTTGGATTTTGAATTCATTTTCCAATGGATTGAAATCTATCTTTTCAAGTTTCTCATAATATTTAACCACCCTCATATTGTTGAAAAACCCTTCATCGTAATCTGATCTATATTGAATACAAATACCTTGATGATTATTTGCATAATTGGCCCATAAAGTCATGTTGATATATGGTGTCATTGAAAAACAGGCAATTCCAAATGAATCTAAATATTTTGGAATATTCTCCTTTGTCAATTCCATTAGTTGTTTTGGTGTAAAATTTCTTTTCAGAAATCTTTTATCAATATCTAAAGGCAACCTTTTATTGTAAAAATTAAAATATTCAGTTGAATCTATTTTATCTGAAATTAAATTTATTAGATCAGGGCTCGAATCAAATGGATTATTTAATAAGTTTCTATCTGGAAAGAATATATAAGAATTTTCAATTTCATCTAAGGTATTCTCATTATCAGGTCGAAATCTAAATAAAAATGGATGTCCAATAATTTCAACTTCTTGTTTCACTGAATCTATCTAATTAATGATGCCCAACGGCCGCGATTAACCAGTGTGCGCAGATTAGCACACGGAGTTTTGGGCTTAACGGTTTGTTTAATTATGGAAACTAATTTAGTTCTTTTCTCTGAAACCCGCCATTTGCAGTATGCGTGGTTGTGCATAGTATGCTAAACTACTCTTCTTCGTCCATCCCATCCCAATCATTATTTAAATATTGAGCTTCTCCAATTCTCTCAATTTCTTCATTTCGGGTTTTTGGTACTTGTTTGTCATATAAAAGATATTCATATTCACTCAAGACACTTATATCTTCAATGTCATTCAATAAATATTTTATATAATATGAAGAGTTGTGATTTTCAAAATTTAGAGATTTTAATGTTTTTATATAATCAGTGAAATCGTCTTTTAAACTGTTATTTATCAGACTTACTATTATTTCTTTTTTGAAATTATTTTCAGATTCAAAGGTGTATTGCTTTTTAGTGAATATTTTAAAGGCTTTTGATTGATAACGAATCTCATAAGTAAAAGTTCCAATGTCGTAAGCCCTATTTCTTATCAATTCGTATAATTTGCAAACAATTTTACCTACGCATTTGCCAAGAAACTTTTTTACCTGAATTGTATTTTCTAGACAGTCATATCTTGGATCAATTTCAATCTTTAGTTCACTACTAACAAAGTTTAGAAATTCATACTTATCAAAATTTTTGTGATAAACAGATGATTTATTGAACCTGTTATATCGATAGGAATTGTAAAATTTTGAAAGGAGATCTAAAAATCTTTTATGTAGTCTGCTTAAATTGAGTTCCTTTTTAGCAATTATTCTTTCGTGAAGATTTATGTGGTTATGAGTTATGAGATCTTTCTCAAATTTTTCCTGATTAGTATCATCGTTATGATCCAATAAGATTATTGCAATTTTCTGTATCCTTTCTATTCCTTGAGAAGTATTATAAAGAAATTCAAATATATCTTCTTCAAATCTGAGGTATTCTAGTTTATCAAGAAAATAAAGAGCATTATAAATGAAGGTTCCTGAACTTTGTAATTCAGTTCCTAATCTGAAATTTTTCCAAAAAAAGTTCGGCTCTTCAAACATATTATGCACAACTCATTATATCTATTAAAATATAATCCTTTTGTAAATAATTTTGAGGGTTAAGAAAAGATATTTCTAAAAATAATAAAACATATAAAGAAGGTGGTTAAAAAAGAGAGAGGTAGAGAAACGACAGTTCAAATTTTGAAAGTGATGGATTTTTATTCTGGCAGTAATTTTAGAGAAAATATTTAACGTAATAAACCTCGCGGGCTAATTACGCTTAAAATTTAAGTTATAAACTTAGTTTTTTGAACTGTTTTCAAGTTCTGCAATACGTTTCTGAAGAATTGCTTTCGTTTCCTTCAAAGAATCATTGGCATCTTCTAAAGCATTATTTGCTTTTTCCAGGGCATCTATTTGGTTCTGGAGGTTAACCAATTTCTCGCGCAGAACACTTGGATCAGTTTCATTAAAAATTGATTCTTTGGAATCCATTTGAAGCATAGGACCATTTCCTGTTAAAATCCATTCTGCACTATAACGGGGATAATTATCAACTAATGCTAATAACCACTTTGCCTGAATATCTGTGCCTTTACTAATTGCCCGAGATAAAACACCTTTACTAGCACCAATTGTCTTTTCTAAACTGGTAATAGTAACCCCTTCATTGTGGGCAATATCTATAAAAACTTGTAAAATATTTCTCATATAGAAGATAATTATCTTCAAAAAGTTAGTTTAGTTGAAAATTATCAACTATATTTGGTTCTGTTCCGAATAAAGGAACAAAACACCGAACAGGCAAACTTACGTAATTTATGAAGAAAACTTATAACACGGGTGTAGTAAAAGCCCTTGCTTGTAAATACAAAGTGACTCCTCGTTATATAAGATATTGTCTTAGCGGTGATAGAACTCCGGTATATGCAGATGAATTAATTGCAGAATATCATAAAATGTTAGAACAAGTGGAAAAAGCCCTGAAGTTCGGGAAGTAAGGTTTTAGAATTTTTAAAAATAGGTACCTCCGTCAGGAATACATCGATCTGGTTAAATAACTCAACAAAAGAATGTTTTTATGTCACATGATTATTATAAATTACTATCACAGGATCATCCTGCCGCTTTAAAATTTATACATAACCGATACAGCCGTATGGTTTACCGGTTGGGCAAAGGAATTATCAATGATGATTTCGTTGTAGAATGTTTAGTCCAGGATACTTTTTTAAAATTATGGTCGAACCGGGATAAGATCGAATCAGAGAAACATCTTTTCTTCTTTTTGAGAATGGTGATGAAAAGAGAATGTTATACTTATTATACCAGCCCTAAGCGTAAGTTCTTTCAGAAGATAAATTCTTTAGAAAGCTATGAGAACTATCAGGATTATCTTGCAGGGTATGATCCCAAAGAAGATATCCAGAACCAGAAGGACCATGAATCTCAACAGGAAGATTTTGAACTCGTACAAAAAGTATTACCCTTATTAATCCCAGAACGAAAAAGACTTATTGAACTCTGTTTGAAATATGGGTTTCGGTATAAGGTGATTGCCAGGATAATGGGAATAAGTATAACCGAAGCCAGTAATGAGGTAAAGCAAGCCATTCAGGATCTTAAAAATATTCTCAACCATGATAGTAAACCAGAATCTAAGCCGCAATCTATTGTGAAAGGAAAAGTTCAGGATGAAATTTTAACTGAACAACAAAAAGTAATGGAGCTGCGATGTACAAAGAAATATTCCTTTGAAGTCATTGCCACTGAACTTAATCTATCTCACAAGCAAGTACATGCTGCATTTGCAGCGGCTTATAAGTTAATGCAGGAGAAACACAGTGATAAATTAGAACTGGCTTGATATGGCAAAGGAAACGATGAAATTGACGCGGAAAATCCAGGTGCTGATAGACCTGCCTTCGAAAGAAGAGCGAAAGGAAGCGCTGGATACACTCTACCAATGGCAAAACAGGGCTTATCGGGCAGCTAATTTTATGATCACTCATCTATACGTTCAGGAAATGATCAAGGACTTTCTCTATTTATCAGAAAAGGTTAAGTATAAACTGGCAGATGAAAAAAAGGACGATCTCGGCATTTTAAATGGTTCCCGAATCCATACCACTTATCGGGTGGTATCCAACCGGTTTAAAGGTGAAATCCCTACCAATATTTTAACTAATCTAAAAAGTAGCTTATATAGCTCTTTTAATAAGGAAAAACTCGAATACTGGAAGGGTGAGCGTTCTTTAAAAAATTTTAGGAGGGATATGGCTTTTCCATTCGATATAGAAGGCATGAGTAAAATAACCTATAATGAAGAGAATAGAGCTTTCTGTTTTCGGTTATTCAAAATACCCTTAAAGACCTATTTGGGAAAAGACTTTTCTGATAAGCGAGTTTTACTGGAAAGAGTTATGAAGGGAGAACTCAAATTATGTACCTCTCATATTAAACTTAAGGATGGCAAGATTTTCTGGCTGCCGGTGTTCGAAATTAAAAAAGAAAATCACCAGCTTAAACCGGAAGTGATCGCCGAGGCTACTTTGTCCCTTGAATATCCTATCGTAGTAAAAATTGGTAGTAAGAAGCACATCATTGGTAACCGGGAAGAATTTTTATACCGACGACTTGCTATACAAGCTGCTATAAAAAGAACCAGACAGGGAGTTACATATGCCAGATCTGGCAAAGGACGTAAAAGAAAAACAAAAGCTCTGACCAGGTTTCGTGATACCGAGAGAAATTATGTTCATAATCGCCTTCATGTTTATAGTAGGAGACTCATAGATTTCTGCGTTAAACATCAGGCGGGAACTCTTCTATTATTGAATCAAAATGAAAAATCAGAAATAGCCAGGGAGGAAGAATTTATAGTGAGAAACTGGAGTTACTTTGAACTAATGACTAAAATAAAATACAAGGCAGAGAAAGCAGGCATTGAACTTATTATAGATTGAAATTAATTATTGAGGGTGCTTGTACACCCGAAAGGTGAGGTCTACCATGGCACTCACTGAATGCCCTAAGCATATACAACGCGTGAGTGACACTTATAATTAAGATTTTCTAGGCTAGAACTCAAAAACAGATTTACAGAATAAAATGAGGGTGCCTGTACACCCGCAAGGTGAGGTCAAGGATACACTCACTGAATGCAAATAGTATATACAGCGCGTGGGCTCACTTAATTAAAGGTATGGGCTGTTTGAATTTAAAAACAAAATTATCACATACTCTAAGTTTGTTGTTTAAACAGAATTTGATTGGAGTATACATAATAATCTCTTTGAGGCTTTTCTATTAAAGATTTTTATCTATTCTGTAGATGTAATCCTTATAAGCCTGCATTCCATTTAATTGAATATCAGTCAAATATCCTCTTTCCCTATTTCTAAAGTCATTCGTCACTTTCATCGTTGAATGCCCAATTAGAACCCCAGTGATGATAGTTTTACCGTGCCTATAGGTAGTTTTCTTTCTACTGATCTTAAATCCGTCATTACCAATAATTTTAATTACATCAAGAATGGAAGCTTGAAAATCCTCGTTCGAGGAAATCGTTAAATCATCTATCCAAGTTGTCAATTCCACTTTTTGGTCCTTAAAAATTTTAAATATCTGCTTTACAGTTCTTTCAAATACTATATTTGAGAGAACTGGGCTAGTTGGAGTACCTTGTGGCAAGGTTTCTCCTTTTAGTGAATCTCCAGATTCAATAACTGTTAAATCAGTAATTAAGTTAGCTACTTGTTTTGAAAAGCCCTTGCTTCTCAACGCCTGATATACCATTTTTCTTGATATTGACGGGTAGAAACTTTGTATATCTGTTTGAAAGATGAATTCATTACCCTTATGAACTTTAGCGTTTATTACTCCACTTTCACCTTTCATTCCTCCCTTTAGATTTGGAAGAAGAGGCACTTTTACAAGTATTCTATTAAGAAGTCTATCCTGTAGTTTTCTTAAATCACCTTGACTAGATTTGAAATATCTTTTCTGAATTTGACCTTTGCGCACCTTGGGTTTACCATTCTTATCATATTTAATTTCTGAAAATCCTTTATAATAAGAATGAATATTTTTAATGACCTTACGTAGATCACCAGGATCAAAGCCTAGAGTGTAAGCTAACTCTTTTTCAGAGTAGATCATTACTTACTATCGGGCTTTAGAAAAATATTATTTATAAGGTTATTTACCGAATCACTGACCAGGTTGTAAGCATCTCTTTTTTCCTTTGGAATATCAGATGAATCTAGGGACTTGAAGAATAGGACTGGTAATGGCAATTCCAGTTTTTCACTTAATTTTTTCAAAGTAGATAAATTAGGTTCCTTTTTGTTTTTTTCAATCATAGAAAGGTATGACGGAGTGATTTTGCATGCTTTAGCTAAATCACTCTGTGTAATCTTTAATGTTTTCCTCTGGTTTCGTATGGCTTCACCTAAGTTCATATCCATAATAATAAATTAAAAACGGGTCAATCTAAGTTTCCAAGCTGATTCAAGACATTTTGTATTTGCTCCATCACTTCAGGTTTACAAAATAACTCTAGAAGTTTGAGGACTATACTGTTCATAATATCTTTCCTACCCGATTGGCTTGGCTCTTTCTTCAACTCATCCGTCAAGGCTATACACCTTTCTAAACGAGCTACATCGGTAATTGACAAAGAACTGCGGTTCCTTGAAAGGATGATCTCCAATAGTTTTGAGAGTTCATCAAATTCATAATCTAAATTTCTGTGCTTCATAAGCTTACTATTTAAAGTTAATAATTAGGAATGGCCGTGTCTATCACAGCTCATTCCGTTTCTAATTTTAAGTAAGACTTCTAAAACTCTTTTTAATTAGTCTAATCTAGGGGTATCTAGGGTTGTCTCGCGACTCTTTCTTCGCGTGATTTCAATCTCGCCAACTTTTCTACTTGTTACCGCTTCTTCATCTTTCTTTCCAGCATTGATGCATTCGACCTTAGCAATAAGCTAAAAGCGATACGGCGCGACCGATTAAGAATTCCTCTAGTAAAAAGGTGTAGGATACCGTGTAATCAAGTACACATTTTGGAATCGGACCAAACCTAATTATTACTTATGAGCACACTTTCAAAGAACTTATGGTCCAAATATAATGAAAAACAAAGTTTAAGACCAAATTTTTAAATACAAAAATTAACTGTGAGTATAACTTTTCGACGAATTACGCATTTTTTACGCTGTTTGGGTTAATAATAGCAAATCAAACTCACCCATTTCTTAATGCCTTAGAATATAGTATTAAGCTTTAATTCATTTAATAAAATTTTTTGAGTTTTGTACGTTAAGGTTTACCAAACAACGCCTGCAATGGAATGTAATAATCTTATTTTCCAATACCCCAAGATTTGGAATTAAGTTATGAGAATGATAATATACACGCAAAATTAATACCTCTATTAGTTATACTTACTTAATATCAGTTCAGCCCATTCCCACTACATTTCGCAAAAGCTTCATTCCGGGAAAAGCGCTTCTCAAAAATGATCTTGAACACCTTCAAAAATTTCGATTTCCATTCCGCTAACCCGAGGAAAAACTGGAACGCTCCATTCCAGATCGAAGATTTTGGATGGAGTTCGCTGGATTCAGATTGAAATGGAGGTAAGGCTCTCTAATGTATGAATAGAATTTAATAGTCGGATAAATTATTAAAACCTGTATAACTTAATTTTACGAATCATTAATTGGGGTCTGCACAAAATCTCAATCTCTTGGAAATATTCTGATTTTTAGCCTGTTTCACATTCACTCATCTTTCCTTTTTCAACTTCTAATCGCTCCTATACTTTCCTTTTTTATATGCGAAATACCAGGATATAGAAGTTAGCCGGGCTGCATAAGCCGGTCGGCTACGCACTCCCTTTTATAATCCCTCTCTAATTCTATATCCTGAAACTGTATCTGCATCAAAAAAGGAAATAGCATACGGCTCTGCAAGAAGTAAATCAAATAAGAATATCATGAGCTCACCACATAGAAACATATCCGCAATCAGAACGAAAGATCAAAAAGGAAAAGCTCCGGATATAAAAAGTAAATCAATTTTTATTAATCAGGTCTGGTCACAGGCCATAATACTTCACATTATGAGTACTATCAGAAACAAAGTTCAATTAATCGGAAATGTGGGAAATGCTCCCGAAGTTAGAAACCTTGAAAGCGGTAAAAAAGTAGCATCCTTCTCTATTGCTACCAATGAATTCTTCAAAAATTCAAAAGGAGAAAAAGTACAAAATATCCAGTGGCACAATATCGTAACCTGGGGAAAAACCGCAGAGATCGTAGAGCAATACGTAGGCAAAGGAAAAGAAATTGCCATTGAGGGAAAACTTACTTCTCGATCCTATGAAACTAATGAAGGTGAAAAAAGATATGTCACCGAAGTAGTCGCAAACGAAATCCTTCTTTTAGGGAATACGAATAACGGAAATGAAGGCAATTCATAAAAAAGAAAGAGGGCGATGATCTCCACTCACGCCCTCTTATTCTTTTCTAAACTATTAAACATTAAAAGTTAGAAAACATGAAAACCAAAGTTAACGAAATATCCATAAGATATCAGGGGAATTTTAAAATTAACCAGGCTCCTAAGATAACTTCCTCTGAGAGCGCCGCATCTATCCTGTATAATAATTGGGATAAGGACCAGATAGGATTGCAGGAATGTTTTAAAGTCATACTCCTGAATAATGCCAATAAGGTAAAAGGCATTTATGAGGTCTCTAAAGGCGGAATCACCGGAACCCTCGTGGACATCCGAATTCTGTTTGCTGTCATCCTCAAAAGCTTAACGGTGTCAGTAATTATTGGCCATAATCACCCCTCAGGAACCCTTCGTCCAAGTACGGCAGACCAGAAAATTACTGAAAAAATTCAAACCGCCTGCCGGTATTTTGATATCAAACTCCTCGATCACCTGATCTTAACTCCCGATGGTGACTATTACTCCTTTGCCGATGAAGGAATGCTATGAACCTTTTTTGTCCCTTACTTTAAAAGGTGGTCTGTGTAGATCACCTTTTTTTAATTTTTTTAATTTTCCATCAATCCTCCGAAGCCTTCAACTTTTGATCAATTTCTAGACTTAAAAACTGAAAATCTGCCGTCGCCGCATCTTCAATTTGAGGCAAATAATGATTTTGATATCAAATTGGTCTAATTGATACCAGCCTGTATGAATATTTCAGTTGACTGGAATAGGCGGAAACACTAACTTAAAGTGTTGACTTTCTGTATCGTAGAATTACAGAAATCCGGTTGATTTGATCTTCGTTTTTACAATACCTAAAAAATAATACAAGGATTTTTTAAGTCCTGAAAAAGGCAGTTGGTGCAAACCAACTTGTATGAAAATTTTGTCCCGCAGGCGGGACGAAATCGAAGAGCAAGACGGTAACACGTTACACGGTGTTATTCGATTGATTTAATTCTTAAAGCCCCATTTTCAAAGGCTTTTCGAATTAGTGAGCCGGAGATACTATCCACCCTGGTGGATATACCCCTCTGGAATGAGTAGTAAAATCGAGATGGCTATAACCAGCATTTTTTAAAATAGTATCCATGACCGCAAAATCAAGACTTCAGCTATCATTAAAAACGGCAGAAAGGTTTCGGGAGTTTTCTAAGAAAAACAATAGCAACCAGTCCGAAACTTTAGACCTGATGTTGGACTTTTTTGAAAAGAATAACCTCTCTCCTTTTGAAACTTTAGTGCCCTCCAAAGTTAGCCTCGAGCAACTCATCAAAAAAAGGATCGATGCCGTGATCGCCATCCTTAAAAATATTGAAAAGACCCAGACTAAACCCGGTTTACTCATGCTGAATTTACTCCTGGAAGAACGTTCTATTTCCAAACCTTCTATAGTGGAAAAGAATAAGGTTCTTTCCTCCGATGTAAAGAGCCGGGAACAACTGGTATTAGAAATCTCACGCCTTGAAGATGTATTGAACTCCACCAAAAAAGATCTGGAATACCTACTGGAACATGTAGAAATAAAGGGAAATGCCTTTGGCTCAGATTATCTGAAATTAAATATCCCCAGAACAGAATTCGAACAATTCAAAGTAGCCCTCAAACGCCGAACTTAACATGTATATCACCATCACCCCTCAGAAATTAGGCGGCGCTTTTTCACAAAGTGCTGGAGATTTTGTGACATACCTGGAAAAGGAAAACCAGGGAAAGGATCCGCTGGACAAAGAATACTTTTTTAATCAGTATGAGGATAAAATTAAACCCTACCAGGTAATTAAAGAGATCGACGGAAACACGGCCAAGTTAAAACTCAAGGAACCCAAGTATTATTCTATTACCATCAATCCCAGCCAGTACGAATTAAAACATATTCACAACAATCCGGAAAAACTCCGTGGTTTTGTTCGAGAAGCCATGAAAGAATATGCCAGCTCTTTTCATCGGGAGATTAACGGAAAACCTATTAGTGTAGACGATATTAAATATTTCGCCAAACTGGAACATGAGCGCACCTATAAGAGCAATGATGTAGCCGTTCGGGAAAACAAGCCCTACAGCAATCAAATTGCGCACTTAAAAAATGAGCTCCGTAAAGTAGAGCGCGGGGAAGTCCCTGGAAACATCCGCCAAATTGAAAACGACATCCGAAAGCTGGTCCGGGATGCTCCTTATAAGATTCGGGGACAGGTGGTGGAACCGGGCATGAAGAAAGAAGGCCTGCAGAGTCATATCCATATCATCGTAAGCCGAAAAGATGCTTCCAATTCCTATAGCCTTTCCCCGGGGAGCAAATACAAAGCCTCGGAAGTAAAGATGCATGGAAAAATAGTGAAGCGGGGTTTTGAACGGGACTTCTTTATTCAGAATTCGGAAAAAGCCTTCGATAAGATGTTTCAGTACAACCGCAACTATGTGGAAAGCTATGCGGCCAGAAAACTGCTGACCAAAGATCCTAAACAATACTTTGTATCCTTAAGCAAATTGGGGATCAACGAGAAAAAGATCGCATTTAAAATGATCCGTCAAACAGGGCTACACCTTCCTGTATTACACCTGCCCCAAAATAAAGTGGGGTTTGCTTATAAACAACTCAAAAAAATCATTGAAGCTGGTATTAAATCAAGTTCTATCAGTTATTAAAACTATGTGTTATGAATTCTAATTTACTTTTGATCCTCTTTTTAAATGCTGCCATGGGTAGCCTATTTTACTTTACCCTGAAAAATACCTCCTGGGGTTTTATCATCAACTTTCTGATCCTCTTTTTACTTCTGGTGATCAGTTTTCCTTTCGGTATTGATTTTGACCTGTTTGTGGTCCTGTCTATACGCTATTTTATTCCCCTTATAACCATCAATATTTTACTTAACGAATGGTTATTGAAGAGGGAAAGGGATCGAGTAACCAGGCAATATGGTTTCCGGATGCCACTCTCTTCCGGGTCGATAAAGTTAAAAGACATCCGGCGCGGAGTTTCCATTATAGGAGCTGCGGGAAGTGGAAAGACCGAGAGTGTCGTGGCACAGTTTCTAAAATATTTTAGCAGGCGAACTTTCTGCGGGATTATCCATGACTATAAAAATTTTGAACTCTCCAAAATTGCCTATCCCCTATTCAAAGAAAGTAAAATGCCTTTCTATATTATTTCCTTTGATAGGATTTACCACAAGGTGAATCCCATTGCCCCTCGTTATATGCAGGACGAAGAAAGCGTGAATGAGATCTCCCGGGTACTACTGGAAAATTTATTGGAGAAAAAGGAAAGTAGTTCCTCCGGAAGCTCAAAGTTTTTTAACGATGCCGCGGAAGGGATCATTGGAGGGCTCATCTGGAAGCTTAAAACCGATCATCCCGGCTATTGTACCCTGCCGCATCTGATCGCTTTATTCCAGCAGTTAACCACCTATGAATTAGTAGACTTTTTAAGTTCCAACTATACCTCCCAGGCGATGGCCAATGCTTTTATTAACGGGGTGGATTCTGAAAAACAGACGGCTTCGGTAAAAAGTACGCTCTCCAATGCGTTTAAGAAAATAAGTACGCAGCGGATCTTTATGGTGTTATCTGAAGATGAGATCCCCCTGGATATTAATAATGCTGAAAATCCCGGGGTGATTTCAGTGGTGAATAATCCTAAGTTTGAATCTGCCTATTCCCCCATCGTAGCGACCATCATCCATAGTATTACCAAGCAGATGTGTGTACATGAACGACTTAATTCGTTTATCCTCATGGAAGAGGCCTCCACGATCCGCCTGCTTAACATGCATCGTATCCCCGCCACGCTGAGAAGCTATAATATGGCTACAGTTTATGTCATCCAGGATAAAATACAGAATGATATCCTCTATGGTAGAGAAGAAGGAAAAGCGATCCTTAGCAATCTGTCCTATCAGTTTTTCGGGAAGGTCAATGACCCCGATACCGCCAAATACTACGAAAGTTTCTTCGAGATTGTGAAGCGGAAAAGTATCAGCGTAAGTAAAAGTGACAACCTGAATTTCGACACCCGTACCACCAAAAGTGAACGGGAAGTGGCCAAGGTTAGGGCCGATGTTTTCTTTCGATTAAAACCGGGTGAGTTCGTAAGCTTTGCTGATGGTAAGGACCGAAAAGTAAAATTCGCCACACCCAACTGGTCTAAAGAATTACCGACCCCTAAACATGAGTTCTCTCCAGAAGAGATGGAATTGAATCTTCAGAAAATATACCGGGAAGCCAAAGCGATTTACAAAGCAGAAAACCGAAAAAAGTGAGGGAGGTTAATTACATACACCATCTGAACGGAGTCTTGCGGAAATTTTCTGATGATGAAAACATATCGTCATCTCATCGCAGTTTATACCTGGCTTTTTTTGAGCTGTGGAATCAAAAACACTTTCCGAAAACGATTATGGTGAGCAGTAAGCAAGTGATGGCACTGGCCAAAATACGTTCCAGGACGACCTATCATAAACTAATTCAGGAGCTAAAAATATGGGGGTACCTTCAATACCGTCCAAGCAATAGTCCTAAAATTGGGACACTCGTGGAACTGTTCAGATTTGATACATTACCTGATCAAAAAATGGACAGGACTTGTTCAGTTTCTGAACAGGTACCTGTCCAAAAAATGGTCTCTTTTAATAAACATAAGAATAAACCTTTTATAAACTCTTTTAAACAAACATGTCCAAAAAATGAACAAGTAGTTATAGCATATTTTAAGTCTGAAAAAAGAAGCTCTCTGGAGGCTAAAAAATTCTATAATTTTTACGAATCCATAGGCTGGAAATTAAATGATAAACATCCGATTACAAACTGGAAGGCCTGTGCCCGAAACTGGATGATAAAAGCTGATGAAATGAAAAATGATCAAAGACCTAATGCGCCGTCCCATATTAGGGAAAACATGGATACCAGTCAGGATAAAAACTATGGAGAGCCACTATGAAAATTGCGTTTTTAATCTCTTTTTCCATTTGTTCACGTATTTACTTTGTTCACGAATCGTGAACAATCTAAATTTATGAACTAATTACTGGCGGAAATAAGTTACTTAAATAAGCCAATTATTAGCTTAACTATAATTTTGAACGTGTACTTAAAATTGAATTCTTGTACATGTCTAAAAATACATGTACATGAAATTACATTTGTTGTTCATTCGGTAGCATGAATATTACTTTTTCTATAAGGCTTTCTTTGCTGAGCCCTTGTCAATCGCCGAAACTGGTTGATGCCACTAAGATCCCAATATTTTTATTTTTATAGATCCCTGCCAATGACCCTTATTGAGCACTTTTATAAAATATATGGTATCCACTCCTATAGTTGCCATTTTGAAGAAAATAACTTTTGTAAGCCGTTGTGAAGAATTACGGGGGTAAATATACCAGATGTATCATTACGCTGACTTGAAAAATGTAGCACTTGCAAGATGTGGATTTTAAATTACCTTTCGTAATACACAAATCTTACAATTGTTTTAGGAAGTTTATGTGCCACTAAGAATTAGGTTTTATACAGATTTTATATCTTTATGATCGCTCTATCTTCCCTACATAAAGGAGCCGCTTATAATTATATCACCACTAACCACGGAAAATTTGAAACCGAGATATTTAACCAAATCCCGTTTTAAGCTTGCCTTAGAATGTCCAAATAAACTCCATTATACTAATAAAAAAGAGTTTGCAAATCAGCAATTAGAAGACAAATTTTTGCAAGCTCTAGCAGAAGGTGGATTTCAAGTTGAGGAATTGGCGAGATTAGAATACCCAGACGGAATTTTAATTGAAAAAAACGATTGGGATTATAATTTACTGGTGGACCAAACCCAAAAATTACTACAACAAAAGAATATAGTGATTTTTGAAGCTGCTTTTAGGTATGAAAATCTTTTTATTAGAACAGATATACTGGTTAAACAAGGAGATTATATTAAACTTATAGAAGTAAAAGCAAAATCTTACGATCCGAATGATGATTACCTTTTAGTAGGTTCTAGAGGGGGAATGAAGAGCGAATGGAAACCCTATTTATTCGATATTGCGTTTCAGCGGTATGTGATACAGAAATCTCATCCTGAATATAAGGTCAGATCCTTTCTCAAACTGGCCGATATAAGCAAAAAGGCAAAAATTGATGGATTAAATCAATTATTCCGGATCACAAAACAGGCTGACAATCGAACCGGAATAGTAAGAAAAGTAAACAGCCTAGAGGAAACGGGCGGAACGGTCCTGGGAGATATCAATGTTGATGAAATCTTGAACGATATAGTGGCCGGAAAACATAGGGTTTATGAGGAACTGGGTTTTGAGGAATCCATTAAGACTTTTGCCGATCATTACCAGAGGAATGAATATTTTGGATATCCGGTATCCTGGGCTTGTAAAAGCTGTGAATTTAGAACTACTTCCGAGCAGGAAGCTGAAGGATTGAAATCGGGTTTTCAGGAATGCTGGAAAACGCAAAAAGGATGGTCAGATAAAGAATTTTGTATTCCCATGGCCTGGGAAATTTGGAAGCTGCACTATACGAAGGGTCCGAAGTTTTTCAAGGAGAAAAAGTATTTCCTAAAAGATCTAGATGAAAAGGATATAGGGCTAAAACCGGAAGCGGGGAAAATTTCAAATTCTGAGAGACAATGGATTCAGACTCAGAAAACAGTCAGTTCAGATTACATGCCTTTTCTTTTAAAGGAAGATCTTAAGAGGGAAATGGCTGGCTGGAAATACCCTCTTAATTTCATAGATTTTGAAACTTCCATGAGCGCTCTACCATTTAACCAAGGTAGACGGCCATATGAACAGATCGCATTTCAGTTTTCACATCACACCGTTAGTGCAGATGGTAAGATAGACCATGAATCGGAATATATAAATTTTGAAGCAGGAAGGTTTCCTAATTTCGAATTAGTCAGGGAGTTAAAAAAAGTTTTATCCCAAAATCAGGGAAGTGTCTTCAGATATTCGCATCATGAAAACTCGGTTCTAAATCAAATTTATGATCAGTTAAATGAATCTATTGAGACAGATCGGGTAGAATTGATGCAATTCATAGAATCAATAACCCAACCGAGAAAAAATGATGTTAGAAAAGAGACTGGAGATCGCAATATGATCGATTTGTGCCAGGTGATCATTGATTTTTATTACAGTCTGCATATGGGAGGATCCAATTCAATAAAGACCGTACTTCCTGCAGCTTTAAAAACTTCGGAACTGCTTCAGGAAAAATATTCCCGGCCTATAGCCGAAATCGGGTTAAGCTCCCGAAACTTTGAGAGTGACCATATTTGGCTTCAGGAAAAGGATGGTGAAACTCAAAGTCCGTATAAATCCTTACCACCATTATTTGAAGACTGGGACGAGGAGCAACTGGATGCTACCGTTTCAGAGATAGAAAATATTGCAGATGGGGGAGCAGCATTGACCGCCTACGGTAAATTACAGTACACCGATATGCCTGAGGAAGAAAGGCTAGAAATTAAAAACTCATTGCTTAAATATTGCGAACTGGACACCCTTGCGATGGTGATGATCTATGAACATCTTAAAGAATTAGTAGATGCCTAATAATAAAAATGCTTATATACGACATAGGTTTATTGATAGTCTATTAAGGAATAATGATTATGTAAAGACAAGCTTTATAATTGAGAAATTATATGAAAGACACGACATCTCCGTTGGTGCCACTACTATTAATAAGGATTTAAGGGACATGGAGTTGGAACTGCATGCCCCCATTGAATATTGTAATAAAAAGAAGGCATATTTTTATCCAGAAGATATTGATGAAATCTTTCCCGCAATAGAATTACAAGATGAAGAATTAAATGCTTTGCTATTCTACACTAAAACATTATTACACTATAAAAATATTGGAATATTCAAAGACTTTACAAATGCTATTGATAAAGTTTTTGATGCAGTAAAAATTGAAACTAGTCAGAGAAAAACATCACATAAAATAGTAATACAGCCCGAAAATTTTTACAAGTTTAAAGGAAGTGATTTGATTCCAGAAATTATTGCAGGTTTTGATTCAGGATTTAAATTTAATTTTGATTATTTAAAGCATACTTCGGAAAAGTCAAAAAATCACACGGTAACTCCAATACTTTTAAAGGAATTTGATCATCTATGGTACCTTGTAGCTAAAATTCAGGGAAAGGAATACATCACCATATTTGCTCTTGATCGGATAAACAATTTTAAAATTACTACATCACTAAAAGAAGATGTCCAGAATTTTGATCCTGAGGATTATTTTAATCATGTTTTCGGTATTTCAGTTCCAGACGGAAAAATAGAAGATGTTGTTCTAGAATTTGATTCTTGGAGAGGAAAATATCTCTTAACATCTCCTATTCATAAATCCCAAAAGTTAATAGAAGAAAAAAATGGTAAAATGAGATTCAGCTTAAAAATTATTCCTTTTCATGAACTTCATTCCAAAATTTTGAGTTACGGAAATGCAGTTAAAGTTATTTCACCGGATAGCTTAAAATTAAAGATCAAGCATATTCTTCAAGACACACTTAACCAATACTAGCACAAAAAAATTCATGGCGCAAATAGATTGCGTCATATCGCCTTTTCTTTGTTTCATAATAATTAATATATCATGAAAGATCAAGAAAATTTTATCAAGGTAAGTGTTGTAACCACAAGTGGTTCATATCCTGGAGAGGATTTTGTAGAAATTCCATTGCATCAAAAAATTAAAATAGTTTTACAGAAGGCTGCCAAGGAATTGAATATTGTTTCTACTGACAAGTGGAAAGCTAAAGTAAACGGAAATGTTATAAATCCAGAATCAACTTTTTTGGAGAATAATTTTACCGAAGAAATAACTATTGATTATGGACCAATTGAAGGTGGTGGAGGAATATGAATATCAATCTTTCGAAACATAAGTTTCAGGAGCAGACTTCATGTTTTCCAAATAAACTATTAGAATTAAGGAATTGGACTATTAATTCTGTTCAGCACCCTGTAATTGACATCACTTTCAATTCTACCAATAGAAGACCTCTCAGACTTAGGTTTATTTGCAAGGATTTTGATGAATACCCCCCATCAATAGAGTTACTAAAAGAGAATGGGGAATATTTAGATCCCACTGAGGTACCAATTGGAACTGCTGTTTTTAATCGGGGTAAGCATCCGAATACAGGAAGACCATTTATTTGCTCTCCTGGCTCCTTAGAATATCATACCCATCAAAGCCACTTAAATGATAATTGGGAAAACTACAGGGGTAAATCTAGCTATAATATTGGTGGGTTATTTACTCAATTTTTTAATGCATGGTTAAAAACTCGCGATGGATCTTAAAGTAAAAAAAAATCTAGTAGTTGAAACTTTAGAACTTCTTAAATCTTCTCCAGATAAAGAGAAAGTATTGCTATGGTTAGGCCACTTTCAAGGAGGCGATTGCATAGTTGCAGAAATATTTGATCCTATTCAAATTTGTGATCTTCATTATTTCAAAATACCGGAAGAAGGAATGATTCAGCTTCTGGAAAAACTGCGAAAAAGCGGATTTAGAATAGTTGCTCAAATACATACCCATCCATTTGAAGCCTATCATTCCGAGGCTGACGATGAATGGGCAATCATCAGACACTTAAATGCATTCTCCTTAGTTTTACCCTACTTTTGTGCAACCACCACGATTGATAACTTTTTAGAAAATGTGGCTTCCTTTTCTTTAACAAGCAAAAATGAATGGAAGAAAATTAATAATTCCAATCTATTATTAATATGAATAAAGAAGCTCGTAAAGAAAACAAATTAACCTTGCAAAACTTGCTTGGTAAAAACGAAGAGAATAGTGAAAAAATCATTAATTCTCCAATACTAATTAATGTAGACAAAAAATTTGTAAATCTTGAAAATGACTTAAACCTTATTTTAAGTAAGACATTTGAAAATGTTCATAGTACGTTTGAAGGAAATGTTGATTATTCTTGCGAAATTGTCACAGATTATAAATCACGAGTAACCAACGGGCCCTTCGTGATTATAGGGAGAAACCAAAATGGTAAAATTACAATATCATCTTCCAATTATTTGTCCAAACTGGATTATTTAGAGCACGATTTTTTTGCTTTCTTAGGCTCATGCTACATTTCTGCTATGGTTTTAAAAAATGTAGCATCTAGTTTACCCATAAATGTTGCAAATTCTATAATCCTTGATGTCGAAAAGATTTTACCAGATAATATTGATAATATAAATATTGGAAAAGCGTATCTAGCCGGAGCAGGTGCTATAGGCAATTCATTTTTATATGGACTTAAATATTTCAATATAAGTGGAGAATTAAGTATTTCAGATCCTGATTATGTAAGTGACAGCAATTTAAACAGGTGTCTTTTTTTTGATGAGGAAGATGCAAAGAAGAACAAAGCAGAAATCCTTGCTGAAAAAGCTCAACATCATTTTAAAAATTTAAACTTAATTGGGCTAGATAATAGATTGCAAGATATACCGGATAAATCAGATGGTCCTTGGTTAAAAAAACTAATTGTCGCAGTTGACAGCAGGAGAGCCCGTAGGAGTTTGCAATATGAAATACCTTTTGAAGTTTTCGATGCATCAACTACAGGTGTTGAAGAAATAGTAGTACACTACCATAAGAGACCATTAAATGAAAATGCATGTATGGGGTGTGTATATGTAAAAGAAAATCAGGAAAATGCACATGAAAAACATATTGCAGAAACTTTTGGAGTTTCATTAGATAAGGTAAAAATGCAATTTATTGACAAAAAAACTGCTGAAGAAATAGGTCAAAAGTTCTCAATTTCATCTAATGAAATTGAAGGATTACCTTATGATACTCTCTTTAAGCAACTATGCGGAGAAGGTAATTTAATGACTTCAGAAACAAAACAAGTTCTAGCTCCTTTAGCTTTCGTATCTGCTTTGGCGGGGGCTTTTTTAACCCTTTTAATTGTTGATAAGCATCAACAAAAAAAAGATTCTTTCAATTATTGGCGGTTGAGTCCTTGGTCAAACATGAATTTTAAACTTAAGCAAACTTTACCAACTAACTTAGAATGTGCATTTTGCAACGATAAATCTTATTCATCAATAGCAAACGAAATCTGGAATTCCTCATTTTAAATCGAATTTCTAGCGAAATATATTTTAATTAAAGTTCCACTGAGAGAGGTTAAAAATCATTACTATTCTTTTAATAAAAACCCTCGCATATAATTTCCTGGAAACTATATTTATAAAGGGAAATTTTAAATACAAAAAAACCTTTGTAGATATGTTTTATACAACGACATGATGAACAACGCTTTACCTGCTCAAAATTTCTATAAAGTTTTATGCCTTTAAAAGAATCAAATCAAAAAACATCAACCTTGTTTTCAATTCATCGGAAGACCTTAAACCTGTAAATTCTTTTTCCTGAACTTCTGTGGAAAACAATTCTATAAAATCATTATTCTTATAGTACCTCAAAGGACCAAATTCATTGTAGGAGTCAACAACAATAAATCTACAGCCTGTTTTATTCGCTCCGTCTATAAACCAAGATTTTATGAAATCCATTAATTGCCTACTAATTCGCTCTTCCTCACCTTCAATAGTTCTAAACTCCTTATTAACACCAAGTCTTCCAATTAAAACTGCTGGATAACTTCGCATTTGTTTCGGTCTAGGAATTTCCTTAATTAGCTTTTTTTTACGGCTATTTGGTAAATGGGTGGTTTTAATACTGTCATTTGATATTGTAAAAGCACAAACAATTATTGAAGGGTCTTCATCTAATGTAAAGCAGTATGTTTTTCCTAGAAGTTGATCGGAATAATCCAGCACATCATTTTTGAAGAAGTCATTTAAATCAGCGTGGTCGCAGTCAAATGCTTTGCACGAATCAATTATCTCTTGATTATAAGGTTTGAGAGTGCATTTTTCTAGGAGAAAGCCCAAAAGCAGAAATTTAGATTTTGGCTTTGGCTAAAATTTTGCTGGCAACAGAAGTTTGTTTAGAAAAATCAATAGAAGAACGCCGGGCATCATTTTCAGCTATTTTATTTCTAAAATTAGCTGCTGCCTTACTTTTTAAAACCGGAATTGATTTAATCGTTATTGCCATAATCATTTAAATGTATTACAAAAGTAGTTATATTAATTACTTATAAACAAATATAGTACCAGATAATCGATGAAATGCATCAAAAGGCCAACTTAAGGAGTAAATCTAGATTTTTCATAATCCTTTCGCCTACCCAAGAATAATTCAATTTTTATGAGAATTTAAAGCCTGAACAACGGTTGTTATGGTTAATATCAGAAGTATGCTAAAACACACCACAGGTATAATCTCTAAATAATTATTGTATAGAAGTAAAATCAGGAAAATTATGTCTAAAATGATAGGGGAAAATAGTATTATCAAAAAGGCTATTCCGGTGGGAATTTTCAGAATCCCAATAACCCTTTTATTCTCATACTGATAATTAAGAATATGATGTAACAATGAAAAAGGCTTGATTACATTTACCGTATCAGTCATTTCTCCCAAATTGAACATTTTTTTACTCAAATTTTCAAAAAGGGGAATAAGATTGATATTATTATTCCAGATGGTGATATTCTGCAGATATAAAAAAGAAAATACAACAGGCAAAAAATTGAATATTATTCCAGGATCTTGTATCCCAAAGTAAGATTCAAAATTCAAAGCATCGGGACCTTTAAAGAACAATAAAAAATAGACCGTAAGGACAATTATCATCCCGAGAGAATTGCGGGTAATCTTCTTGTTATTAGACCTAATATTTTCAGTAATCAGGGAGTGATAGCTCAATAAATAGTTTTCATTATTTATCTCCTTGTCCTCCTTATAATTTGGTATAATATTTTTGAGTTCTGCAGCTATGTCTTCCATTTATGCACTTATTCCCTATTTTCTATTCCAAATAGGCTTATAGTCACTAATTAAGATTCTTTCTAATTCCAGAGGACAGTCAACAAATTGTTCGCTATGAGTCACAAACCAATTAAACTCTAAAGCTTCCAATTCTTGGTTATAGATTTCTTCAAGCCAGAATTCCTTTCTTGGCCTCCCATTTCTTTTTCCTCTCACGATTCTTCCTTTAATCCCGTCTTGTCTGATGAATAGCTCGCCATCTTTTTTCACGCGGCCGGATTGACCGATATAAACTAATCTACGTTCTCCTTTCTTAATCGCAAATATAATATAGATCCCGGCTTTGTTTCTAGGCGCACTACAGACCTCGGTAAGATTATCATTTGCCCTGAAAAAGAATTTCCCGGACTCTTTATATTTTTCTAGAAACTTCATCAGAGATATTTAAACATCTTCAAATTCACCAATAACTTCTTTTTCAGTTATTAAAGTTCCCAGCTTAATTAAGCTCTCCGTGATTTGATTTATATCCAATTTATCTTTTGCCTTATATGCTACAAGATGGAGCAAGGCACTGGTGGTGATGAGAATAAATCTTTTTATGGGTGTATTCCAGGTTACGTCATTAATAAAGGTTTCAAAATCAGATTTAAAACTATTACTGACAATGATAAAACCGATCTTTTTAAATCCATCATCCTGCAGTTTAGGACAATGAACATTTATGTACTCCCGTATTGCTCTATCATCAATTCCCAAATCATATCCTTTACTATAAGCCTTTGCATCAACGATAAATGCAATATTTTCCTTTCTGAATTTCAATATTGCATCAGGATTTCTTCCCCTTCCCTGACCTAATTCTACCACATCAAAGTCTAATTGATTAAAAGCTTGGGCAACTTTCTTTTCGAATAAATGTCCTTTTTTAGATGATGTATTTTCCTGATCTTCACCCAGCTCCACAAGATTTGAAAGCAGAGGGATCAAATAATCCTGAATATCAAAATTTGGTTTTGCAAGAGTAACCTTGGATTCTTCTTCAATATTAACCGGTTCACTTTCTATCTTAGGCTTTGTCTTGGGTTCCGGTGCGCGATTATTAAGGTGTAAACTCCAAAAACAATGCTCTACTCCCCAATTTCCAATTTTGGAGTTAGTCTTAGAACTTAAAAAAGCTTTTATATCTTCATTCAGGTGATAAAAGAAACGATATGTTTCTTTTTGATTCTCCTTCTCCTCCCAGATACCTATTTCACTGAAAGTTGAGATTAGAGATGAATATAGAATTGGCCATTTTTTATAATTATGAATTTGCCAGAAGTAAGATAGAAAGTATCCTACAGAAGAAGGCTTAGGAACTTTTCTCTTATCAGATGCTTTATCATAATCATCACTAATGTAGGTCTCTAATTTTTCAATAAAATTAAGTGCTTCATTTAAATCTTTAGGCTCCCTTATTACCTCCTTTAATAAATTAGGGAATTTCTGCCCATCATCCCCATAGGTTCGCACCAGCTGATTAAAGAACATCTGTCCTTTGACTGCTGTAAATCCCCATAAATTATTTCGCTTATTGTAACTATCCAAGGAAGTCTTAAAGCTAAACACATCGGTTTCTCCATTAAGAAAGCTTGCGATTATTTTCTTAATATCCTCAATCGCCAGAATTCGCTTTTTATCAATTTCAGGGATTTCTTTTCCCTTCAGGGTTGTTATAGGTTCTGAACTTTTTTGATAGTCATTCCATAAAGAAAGGACTTTACTTTTGGCTGAAGAGTTTATCAAAATTTAGAGCTTAAATTAGGTGGTTAGTTTTAATTTTCTTGAAATTTGCCGTTTATACTTTTCTCAAAGTCATCGCAAAGTTGATTGATCATATCTTTAGTTTCCTTAATAAAAAACTCTCCTAAAGACTTACGGTTTCGACGAATGAACTTTTTATATATCTTTTCGAAATCATCATAAATTTCCTCATCATCAAATGTGGAATGTTCATCTTTCATTTTGGCAATTATATACTTGCCGTTTGCAGGTAGCGTTACATAATCAAAGAACTGCTCTATTTTATTCTCAAAATCGAGAATCAACTCCTCAATTTCCTCCTCTTCCTCATTCCTTTTTTCGATTACCGCTAAAATATCGAACTTGTATTGCTTTCCATAGGTTGGAGAAGGCTCATTTACACCTCCATTTCCTCGCTTTGGAGGCTCTTCTATTTCCTTAGGAGAGACTATTCCAATCCTATTGTCAAAATAGACTTCTACCTCGTCTATCAACTCAGTAGTCCCCAGGAGGGTATTATAGATATTGTTGAATTTTTGCCAGAAGTGAAGAAAATTTTCTTCTGAATATTTATCATCTGTTTCAATGACAAATTGGATTAGGTTTAAAATTTTAAAATAGGTATTTACCCTAAATTTCAGGGTTTTTGCCTCCTCTTTATGTTTATATATATAATTGGTAATATTATTCTCAATATCTAATACTGTTTGGACCTCAGCCTCACCTCTTTGATATCTAAGAAAAGCAGGGAAATTACTTTCAAATAAAGGATGAGCCTGCAATTCCTTAAATATTTCCTTCAGCATTTCCTCCTGACCTAAAGGATCAAAATCACTAACCACAACATTACTGAAATGCTCAAATGCCTGTTTAATATTCTTGACATTTACATTTTTATAAGAAAGGTCAATTATCTTACAATCCTTTTTGTACTTAGTAGTTCTGTTAACCCGTGAAATGGTTTGAATCGCATTTATACCACTTATCTCCTTATCCAGAAATAAAGTATGAAGTTTCGGTTCGTCAAAACCTGTTTGTAATTTATCAACCACGATAATGAGACCGTTCTTTTCATTTGCAAAATTCTGTAAAACCTTCGCTTCAGATAGGTTGCCATTTAAATTAGAACTACTAACATATTTTTGACCATCTGAACTGTACACAATATAAATAGGCGCATCCGCAAACCTTTCATATTTTTTTTCCTTTGTGAGCTGTTCAAAATGCTTTTCAATCAATCCCTTATATTTTATAGCGGCATTAATAGATGAAGCGGCTAACATAGCTTTTGCCGTACCTCTAATATTATGATATACAGCAGTCACTAATCGTTTAGCAACAAATTTTGCTATGGCTTCTATTCGCTCCTCATTTTCATAAATCCTTTTTTTACTAATCCTGTATTTCTTACCATTTCCATCTTCTCCTTCATCCGGATTATCGGGTAGGCCATAGCCGTAATCTTCCTCAAAACCTTCGGTTGCATCATCAGGTTTTTCGAAATACATTTTTGCTGATACCGGAACAATCCCCTTTATTGGATTTAAAATATATCCATCTTCGATAGCTTCCTTCATAGTGTAACTATCAAAGGGTACCCAGATTTTTTCTGCTTCAGCATATTTATTAAACTCTCCAAACCGTGCCAGGGTTATATCGCTTGGGGTAGCGGTAAATCCAATAATTAGGTTCTTCTTTTTATAATTGGACTTATAACCTTTATCTGAATCAAAGCTGTTTTGGAGTTCATCAAATAATGAAACCATTTCTTCATGCTGTAAGCCGCTATTAGATCTATGGATTTCATCAATAAGGAATGCAATTCGCATTTCTGCCAACTGCTTTAATACCTGATCATCCAGAAAATCCCGAATAGAATTGAATTTCTGAAGGTTAACTACAACAATCCGTTTATCGGTTTTTAAAGCTTCTAAAAACGATTTTTTACTACTTGCTTCTATGAACATACTATTAGCTATGTTCATATTGTACATTTTGGTATCAAGTTGATCGCGCAACTGTACCCGGTCTACAATAAGCATAATTTTATCATAGACAAACTCTTCATTTTTCCTGAGGTCTTTTAATTGCAAGGCAGACCAACCAATAATATTACTTTTCCCAAATCCTGCTGCGTATTGTAACAAGAGAGAATAGACATTTTTGTTATTCTGGTACTTCTGTCGCTTATGAATAAGTTCTTCAATCTGAGCAGCTCCTATGCCTTTAGCCTTTAATTCTTCACGAAGCTTATTTATCAAATATTCCGGTTCGTCTTCGTGAATTAAAAATTCATCAATCTTATTAATAATCTTATCTGTTCCAAATTTTTGTTTAGGTCTTGGAGCAATTAAACGACCGTCATTATGTTTATAATCTTTCGTTTTTCCGTTCTTAGATTTTACTAGTTCCCTTTCAATGAAATTATAATAGAGTATTTCTTTCTCTATCATTTTTTTACTGTAAAGAGTTTTAAACACTTCTTCAAAACGTTCAGTTCTTTTCTGCTTTTCAAATGGAACGGGATAAGGCTTTAACTGGTGAGCTATATTCTTCTTGTATTCCTTAAAATCATAGGTCTTATCAATAACCTTAGCTTTAATTTCTTCAAAATGATTGGAAATTGTCCTTATTACAAAAGTATCCTGAACATCTGTGGTAGTAATATGGATTGCTTTTTCAAAAATTCTAAGCATATCCTTTCTTATACTTTGGGAAATATCATTGCCGTCTGCAATTTCAAGGTAAGCCGCTACAGCTTTTTGATAATCATTTGCAATTTTACTTTTCCCATCTCTATGAGCACTCTGGTTATTATAATTACTCTTTAATTCTGAATAGCCGATATAAATCCCATTAAGAAAAAAAGTGATATCAGGACGAAATGTAAAGATCTTTTTACCTTGGTGTTTAAAAATATAGGGCAGCTCCTGAACTACCGAGAACTGATTTTCTTCAAATAATTTGTCTCCACTTGTTACAGTTCCTCCGGGGTAAAACAGATTTATCTTAACTCCTTCGAAGGTAATTGACTTATTATTATTAAAAAACAAAGCCATATTCATTGATTCACCAATTCGTTTATTGAGAGTTTCAATAAATTTTTTCAAAAGTTGATCTTCATCATTCCCGAATTTCTTCAATAGCTTTTTATAATTCTTCTTGTTCAGTGAAGTTTCACTTAGTAGATATCTAAGATCATCAATAATAAAATGTTGAGGAGATACGGTATTAGCTTTGACTTCTTTATATCTCAACCCATCCGTACGTTGGGTAAGAAAGTTCATTAAGTATTTATCCTGAAGTAGTAGTTCGTCCATAGGTTAGTCTGATGGGTTCAATAATTGGATAAAAGAGGCCATATTTTCACGTTCAATAAATACCTCTTCTTCTTTATCATAGTGATAAGATACAAGTCTAACTTTATCTCCCTCTATTCTGTTATAAAAGTAGCAGGCATTTTGCTGTGTTATTGGAGCCTCCCTCATTTGTACAAACGGAAGGAGTTCGATTGGCTTGAACTGGTTTTCCGGTAACAGGTACAACTTACCAGAAGACAGTTTCCGCGAAGTTCTTATTTCTTCTTGTTTAAATTTTGATCGTGTGCCTTTCAGAATTTTACAGGTAGTTTCGAATAAGTTTTCTTCCTCATCCCAATCCATTGTTTTAGGAACTACCGTAAACAAATTAACATTTCTAAAGGCTCTGATAATAAGATCTTTTATTGAATCGAATTTCTTCTCTAACTGGATAAGCACCTCTTTATTTCTTGCTTCAGATGTTATCCCTCCGTGTCCCTTATAGCTATTCCTAATAGTAACAACCTGATCAAATATTCTATTTAAATCTTTTGAAGTGATTAATTCAAAAAAATCAGAATTTGCATTAGCGAATAGATTCTCAATTACCTCTTTATCTCCTTTTTGATTACTATCAAGTAATTTCCTAATATTTTTTCTCAATACCGCATAAAGCTGTTGCCAGTTCCCAAACGTAGCTCTTTCGTGCCATAGTTTTTCTTTTTCGTTGGTTAGCCATTCTTTCGCAGTATTCTGGTAGAAAGATTTATCAGAGCTTATAGCACTTATTATAAGAGTATCCAGGAATTCACAGAACCCTTCAAAAAACAATAATAAATATTCTACCTTTTTGGATGTATCAGTTTCGGAAAGATATCCCCAATAAATGGAAGCCAGCGGAAAGGGAAGTTCCTCCAACCATTCGATATTATCTGATTTTTTAATTTTCTTATCCAGGTTATTCTGAACTTCCAGTAAGGATTTAGGATTTTTCCACAATAAGTTTGTTTGAGAAGAGAGATAATCCTGTAGGTCTTGGATTTTTTTATCCAGGGAAACTGCTTCATTTTGTACTTTAAATTCTGGAATGGGTATTTCTATATTATTTAAAACTGATTTGTTAATTGAGGGAATGGCTACACCGGAGGCATACTTAGATAAAATCTTTTTACCAAGTTCACTATTAAGAAAATTAACTAGATATAATGGATTAGCTTTATTAATATCAAGTTTTAAAAAATGATAAGCGTTTTCTTTTAATTCTTGGTCAGTATCTACCAATCGCACTTTAGCAGATAAAAAAGTAGGAATCTTCACCACGATATCTTCTGGTGAAATATCCTGCGTCTTTACAAATTCACCCAAATTCGATAAAGAACTTGGGGCTATTCCTGTACGCTTTATAAGAATATCTACCTCCTTGTACAGTTTTAACTTGGAAAGAGAATTTATTTCAGAAGGCTGCTTCCAGGTGCCATATGACAGGTTCCTGTCGCTTTTATGAGATCTGAAATTTTTCAGAGTTTCAGTTTGTTGCTCTGAATCATCTAATATTTCAGATATAAAAACCTCATTCTGCTCACCTTTTTCAATTACTACCAGAAAGAAAGAAACTCTGGAGAGATTGTTTAAGGCACTAGACGGAGTTTCAAAAATTGCTTTTACCCTGTATCCTAACTCATTAACTTTATCTATAAAGTTCTTTCCATTACTTGAACTAAAAATAGTTCCACCTACACTTGAAATTAATATCCCATCCTCATTTAGCCTACTCAAGCTTTGGAGAATTAGCTGAAAGCTAAGATCATTTCTGGCTAAGCCAAATTTTTTATGGCTCGTGGAAAGGCCTATTGGCAGATTAGATATTATCAGGTCGAAAATTTCACTTTCTTTTTCTATTAAATCCTGTGGGTCACCGTAGATTATATTAGCCTTTGTACCTATGGCTTCATTTAGATGGAGTAATTCATTACTAATGACATATCCTTTCTTGCTTTCGGGAGGTAAATCAATGATTTTTAAGAACTGACCTACATTTGCCCAGGGATCCAGGACCTTATGGATTTGATAATCAGAAATAAGTTCTTTAAGAAAGTCTGTTATATAGGTTTCTGAAAAAGGCAAATTATCCAGTTTTAATAAACCCGATTCAGTTATAGATTTTGCCTTTTCTGGGTCTGAAATTAATTGGGCTAAAATTTTTAAAGAGGTATTATCTAAGAATCTATAGGATCTTGTTTTTCCTCTATTCTGTTCTATAATTGATTTTAGCTCTTTAATTTCCATATTTAACCGGTTACTTTTATTTTACCCGTTACCACATCATTAATCAGGGTTTTGCGCAGTTCTTTTAAGGTCTTGATCTGTTTTTTAATATTGCCAACAATTTTATTGATAGTCTCTGTATTTAAATCAAGGAATTCAACGATTTCAATTTGATCTTTTTTTGGAGGAATTATTATATTAAAATATCTAATGATACCGAGTGATACCCCACCAATTAAACCGCTCATTTCAGCAAAAAATTGATTTTTGAATAAACCTGACTGTATTACGTAGAAAAGATATTTATCATCTAAATCTTTACTAGAACTTTTAATGGATGCTAGCTTATTGACAAATGCAATATTGCGGTTTGAAAAAGCAACTTTTTTCCCGGCGTTAGCACCTTCTAAGCACAATAAAGTTGAATTCCTTTTTGAAATCTTGAAATTTTTATCCTTTTTAGGAATGTAAATTCCATTGTCATAATGAATAGAGTTATTTTCAATATTTATATCTTTTGTGGCAATGTATGAGATCGAATCCTCTACATTTTCATATTGGCTCTTATCAGAAATACTATTCCCCGTTATACTATTACAATTATCTTTAATACGGGAAACTTTCCAGTGCATTGGAATTTCACCTATCCATTCAATCCCGCTATCCTTTAAACTGACTTTTTTGTTTAAACCCTTGGTAACGGTTTCATTGATGAGTGAATTTCTATACTCTTTATAAATGGCTATTTTCTCTTGAAGGAGTTTGATTTTTTTATCAATTGCCTGAGTTCTAATGTTAAGGTATCGAGCAATTTTTTGTTGAACCTCTTTGGGTGGTAAGAGTACAGGAGTACTATTCAATATTCCCTGACTTAGGGAAGCTCTGGTAACTAAATTTATTTCTTTACTTAATAATTGCCGGTTTAAAACTGATTGAAAATAGTATTTTGAAAATCCTTTTTCAATTTTGAATTTCTTAGGGCGAAGGCGAATAACAAATCCAGAAAAAGTTGCTTTTGGGATTGTCTCCATTGCGGTTGCCGAAATACCTATTTCATCGATGGTCTCAGAAGTTCTTGTAAAGAATATATCACCTTCTACAACGGAATATTGCTTTTGTTCCCCTTTATTTGAATTTGCTAATTTTTTAATTCTATTTAATTCTATTGAATCATTATATACATTCCCGTAACTAACGAAAGGATTACCTGACCCAAAATATTCTTTCCCTTTACTTACTCCGTTTTGTAATGGTCCTAAGTCCTTTAACCTTTCTATTCTCCAGCCTTCAGGAACATTCCTCAGCCAGCTACCCTCTATGTTTTTATCAATTTTCAACTTATTCATTATAAAGCTAATTGGTTTTCCAAAGTAGATAAATCACCTTCCAGTTTTTCCAGATCTTCTAAAATTTTTGATACAGGTCTTAGTTTTTTAGGTTTATAGAACACTTTATTGAAATTGATTTCCACGCCAATTGTATTGTCTAAATACTCAAAAGGTTTGGTGATATATTTTGCCATAAACACGGCAATATTCTTCCGGTTTTCTTTTTCATCGGGGGAATAAGGAATGACCTCATAATCTTTCCCCAGGTCTTTTTTGATCTCTGCCGTCACCAATATATGCTCAGGCTTAGATTTGGTTATCTTTTTGTAACTGGCCTTAATATCTATCTTCCCATTACCCAGAAAAGTCTTCTCCTGGTTCTTCCCAATTTTTACCAGGCTCTCCTTACCATCATCAAAAGTATAGCAAAAGCCGTCCTTCGTATGGAGGCTAAAAGAGGGATCCCTATAGTCAAATTCTTTAATGAAAGATTTAAAGTATTCATCGTAATACTCCTTTAGGTTTTTATACTCAGCAGGATATTCGGTAATATTTGTTTCAGTAAGTTTTTTCATATTCTCCTTATTCAAGGTGTCCATATGAAAAACAGACTTCACTTTTAATTTAATAGAAGTTGCCTCGTTGATCTCCCCATTTCTTTGTACAATATCTGGCATCTCTACGGCCTTACCTTCATTATCTACATTGGTAAGCATTATTGCTTGTTTGTTATAATAAAAATGCCATTTGTCAAAAACCCTGGCGTAATCTGTATCCTTGAATTCTGAAAGAGCATTTACAATAATGTCCCGCTTAGAAGGAGTCATTTCTTTTCGCTTTTTTCCTTTGCTCTTTTTTAATGGTTCATAGAATTCACTGGCGTTTATTAGAATCACTTTATCCTCTCTGTCTTTAGCTTTATTTTTATTAAAGATCCAGAGATAAGTATATATGCCGGTATTGAAGAATTCATCTGTTGGTAACTGGATAATAGCCTCTACAATATCCTCATCAAAAAAGTATTTTCGAATATTGCTTTCACCACTTCCGGCATCCCCACTAAATAAGGTGGAACCATTATGAACTACAATAGATAATCCATCTCCAGCTAACTGGGAAATTATATGTTGTGTAAATAAGAACTGCCCGTCGCTAATGGAAGGTAAATCGTAAAAGCGCCCTGTCTGGTCGTTCCTTATATCTTTTTGGTAACCTTTCCAATCCACTCCATAAGGAGGATTGGCTACTACTAGAGAGAATTCTTTCTCACTAAAGGTTCTGTTAGTTAATGTGTTCCCATATTTAATTTCAGAATCTGTACGAAAGCGACTCTCAATTTTCGCCAATGCATATAAACTATCGCTCCAATCCTCCCCGTAAGTTTTAGTAGGCCTGTTATATTTTTCTTTAATCTTATCCTCAACACCAAATAACAGGTTTCCTCCCCCACAGGTCGGGTCATAGATGGTTAGGAACTGGTCATTGTCTTCGGTTTTAGAAAGGATAATTTCGGAAATAAGAGAAATAATATCATCAGGGGTATACTGCTCTCCGGCCGTTTCTGCAGAAATATCCGCCCATTTCCTTTTTATGTGCTCTTCAAGAGTGGTAATTTCAGAGTTATTAAATGGAGTCAAATCTATCTCACTCCATTTTTTAACAGAATCAAATAATACATCTTTCTTTCTTAATTGCCCGCTAATACCAGAAATATCAAGATATTTCTCCTCTGTATTAGCCCTGTCAACTCCCAATAATTCTCTGGTTTCAGCATCAAAGGCATTCAAGTAAGCACTGAAATCATTATCAAAGGTAGTATCGTTTCTGCAAATTTCAGCTAAAGTTTTCTGTTTCCTGATTACAAGATCGTTATATCCAATATTGTAATCCTTGAACTCTTCTATAAAGTCCTCTTGATTATCGAGGTCTTTAAAAGATTCAACTCCGAAATCCTGGAGTAAGTCATTGTAATGCCTCTTTAATCTACTCTCCAGCATAATGAGAGCAAAATAAGGCATCATATATTTAGGAAAATCGGATTGTTTAATTCCAGAAGCAATCAAAAGGTCGGCGGTAGACCAAACTTTAGATTCGTATTGCAGAATATTTTTGTTCATATATAAATTTGGCTGAAAATTCTAAGCACTATAATAACTTAAGAAGTTGGTTATAATGCAATTATACACAGGTGTAGGGTACTGTCTTATTTGGGACAATTTAGTAAAAAGAAAATGTTAATGAAATAATAAAGGTGAATCTTTAAAATACCCTAATGCATGTGATATGGGAATTTACGCTAGGGGCCTTTGAAGAAAAAATACTAATTCTTCTATTTTAAGCAATTCATAGTTATGATAAGTATTTATATAATGGGCGTTTTTAAAGAACCAAGAAAGTTTTGATATTTAAAGTGAAAACCTTTCGCTGAAATTTGCTGAAAAGTTTAATATGTTTTCTATCAACAGCATTTAAAAAATAATCATTTTTGAGCGAATTTAGACGGCCGATATTTAAATTTTCTTTACTTTCTTAAGTTGCTTTTCTAAAACCTCCATATCCCTACCCACTTTCTCATCTAATACCTTTGCATAGATCTGAGTGGTTTTAAGAGATCTGTGACCGAGCATCTTCCCGACCGACTCAATTGGAACTCCCTTTGAAAGCGTTACCGTGGTTGCAAATGTATGGCGGGCTAAATGGGTAGTTAAATTCTTTTTAATTCCGCACAAGTCAGCTATTTCCTTTAAATAGGCATTAGATTTTTGGTTGGTAAGAACCGGAAGGATTATATTCTTAGCTTTCACTTGAGGATGATCTTTATACTTTTCAATTATGGACTCCGGAACTTCTAGCAGAGGAATACTACTTAATGATTTTGTTTTTTGGCGTTTAGTTTTGATCCATTTCTTACCATTCATACCTAGGACCATATCATCTTCTGAAAGCTTTTTTACATCAGCAAAAGCTAATCCGGTATAACAACAAAACAAAAAGATATCCCTTACCAAATCCAAACGCGGCAAATCAAATTTTGCTTCCACCATTTTCTTAAGTTCTAAATCAGTCAAATATTCCCGTTCTGCGGATTTCCAAGTTCCCTTCCAATGGAAGAATGGATCCCTGTCTATCCATTGATTGGCATAAGCTATGCGAATAATCTTTTTGAAATTTACAATGTATTTCAATGCTGTATTGTGTGCACAGTCCTTTTGTGATTTTAAATAATGGTCAAGGCCGGTGATAAATTTATGATCGACATCCTGAACAGGAATATCTTTCTTCTTATAAGAAAATAAAAGATAGTCCTCAATATGTTTCTTACAGGCGTTATAACGTTGCATAGTGCCTTTAGTATAGCCTTTACCAATTAGTTTTTCCATCCCATCGTTATGCTCCTGAAAAATTTCAATCAGCATCCGTTCCTTCTCATCCCCTTTCCCAAAATAAATATCCTTTATAATTTTAGCTGAAATGGGTTGATTATCTCTTATTAACCTATCGTGGATATCATAAAGTTTGGAACGTATGGAATCAAGATATCTATTAATAGCTCTAGATTCATCAGAATTACCTCTGGCTTTGCTGCTACGAGAATCCCAATATTTAAGATCTATCCGCCGGCTGGTGCTGAATTCCGAACGTTTACCTACATAGGTAAGTCTTGTGTATAGCACAGCTGAATCTTCCGTATCGGAGGCTCTATGCTTTGGATAAAAGAGAATTGAAAATGGTTTTGACATGGTGACAGTTTTAAAATGCTCACCAGAAAGGTACAAAAAGAGGTGTACTGAAAATGTTAAAAAAAATCCGCAAACCTTTTATTAACAGTATTTTACGATTATTCTGGTGAGCATTTTTCACCAATAAAAAGAGGCACCGAATTGAGCACCAATTAGTTGCATTTATTTGCCTTCAAATGACATCAAATAAAAAGAAAAAACCCCTAAATCATTGATTTAGAGGCTTTTAGTATTGTTTTGCTTTGTTAAAAGCGGTCTGGACGAGACTCGAACTCGCGACCCCCTGCGTGACAGGCAGGTATTCTAACCAACTGAACTACCAGACCGTTGCTTTATTGCGAGGGCAAATATACGCCCCTTTTTAGATTCACCAAACCTTTTTTTAAAATTTTTCAAACTAATTTTTGAGCCTCTATCCAAACTTTTGTTTTTCAAGTAAATAAGCGGTCATTATTTTATCAAAATTTTTATTGATATCAGCCTCCACATATTTAATCCGGTACTTTGCACACTGCATCTTGAGATCTGCCAGGTAATCTTCAACAGCTTTTTTATAGTTTTCTTTTATATTTTCTGAATATAGATTCACCTCAGCTCCGGTTTCAACATCTGTGAATCTCCGTGGAGTGTTCTCAAAATTAAAATCAAGTTCCCTTTTCTCATCCATCACATGAAAAAGAATAACCTCATGCCGGTTATATTTCAAATGCCTCAAAGCCTCGAACAATTTTCCTTCATCTGCATCGGCCTGGAACATATCTGTAAAAAGAAATATAAGGGAGCGTCGTTTTAGTTTTTCGGCGATCTGATGCAGATAAGTATAGGTATCTGTATTCTTTCTTTTGGCAGAACTGGTTAAAATCTCGTTCAATTTATGCAAGAGCATATGATGATGCCGTTCACTGGACTTCTCTGGAGCGTAAAACTCAAATTCATCACTATATATGCTTACCCCCACCGCATCTCTCTGTCGCTTTAAGATCTCCATTAGACAGGCCGAGGCAAGAACTGAAAAACCTATCTTGTTCAAAGAACCTAAATTTTGATCCTTCATGGCGGGATAATGCATGGAAGCTGAGTTGTCCAAGATCAAATGACACCTTAAATTGGTTTCCTCCTCATACCTTCGGGTATACAGTTTATCGGTCTTGGCAAAAAGCTTCCAGTCGATATGCCGCGTGCTTTCTCCATTGTTGTAGATCTTATGTTCGGCGAATTCTGCAGAAAAACCGTGAAACGGACTCTTATGAATTCCTGAAATATAACCTTCCACCACCTGTTTTGCCAGGAGGTCGAGGTTCAAAAATCCGCCGGTTTCGTGAAGTTCTTTTTCAATATTCATAGTTCGTATGAAATTACCGATACTTTATGAATAAAAAAAGCCCCGCTAAAAGCGAGGCTCAATATTATTTAAAATCAGTTCTTACAATAACTGATCAATTGCATCTGCATAAGTTTGTTTTGGAGCTACTCCAACCTGACGTCCTACAACTTCTCCATTTTGGAAAATAAGCACTGTAGGAATGTTTCTAACGCCGTATTTTGCAGCAAATTCCTGGTTCGCATCAACGTCTAGTTTACCTACAACAGCTTTCCCGTCATACTCAGTACTAATTTCATCGATGATCGGTCCTACCATTCTACAAGGTCCACACCATGCAGCCCAAAAATCTACCATTACAGGCTTATCACTTTTAAGCACCTGTTCTTCAAAATTCGCGTCAGTTATTTCAACAGCCATAATATGTTATTTTTTTAATGTTTCTAATTTGATTCGTAAAAGTAGTCAATAAAATAAATATTCCTTACACTACCAATATTGCATTTGACTATGAGCATATTGGTTAGTTTTATTTGAGGTCCCCACCCTGCGCTTCAGCTCCGGGTGACCGGGCTTTCGGCGCTACACGGTAGCTCGCCTCAATCCCTGGCCCAGGTCCTCTATTTACCCGTTATCCTGAACTTGTTTCAGGATCTCACAAAGAGAAGCTGAAACAAGTTCAGCTTGACGATTTAATAAGTGGCTTAGTTCAACTTATACATAAACTGCTCGGCTTCCAAAGCTTCGATCAACTCCTGAGAAATTTTGATCTTATGTTTTCTACTCGGCATTCGCAGTTTCACCTGCTCTTTCATTTCATAGACCACGAAGTTCAAATGACAATCTCCTTTATGAGACATAAAAGTATCCTTCAGCCACTCAATCTTTTCATTCTTAAGATCATCGATATTCAACTGAATGGTGAGTTTCTTGGCATTTTTGTCCATCACATCGTGTAAAAGACCAATCTCCCTGAACTGTATTCTAGGCTCTCCTTTTTTGCCGGTATCCTTATTAGTCCATCCTTCTTTCACAAAGATTTTCAGGTGTATGAAATTATTCGGAACAAAGAAATGTTTCATTCTCAAGTACTCCTCTCCAAAGATCTTGAACTCATAAGATTCATCGTAATCCTCTACAGTAAATATCGCCCAGCCTTTACCATTCTTGGAAACACGATGCTGCACATCTACCACCACGCATCCCATGGTAAGTTCTCTGTTCACGATAGACTCGAGGTTTCTGCAATCTGATAATTTCCCATTACAGAAATAATTCATTTCTATCTTAAAATCATCCAGAGGGTGACCTGAAATATAGATCCCAACCACCTCTTTTTCACGACGTAATTTTTCCATAGTTCCCCACTCCTCACATCCGGGAACTTCAGGTTCGGGTATCTGCACATCACTGGCTTCTCCAAAGAGGCTAACCTGTGAAGAATTCTGACTCTCCTGGAACTTCTGCGCATATTTTACTACCTTTTCAAGGAAACTCATTCCGTTCCCGTCATCATGGAAATACTGTGCGCGGTGAGTGGTCCCAAATCCGTCGAAACCACCTGCCAACGCAAGGTTTTCAAAAGCCTTTTTATTGGCTGCTCGAAGGTCTATTCTTTTGGCCATATCAAATATAGATCGATATGGTCCTTCTTTTGTTTTTCTATTTTCTACTATGGTAGCTACAGCTCCGGCTCCAACACCTTTGATCGCTCCCATTCCAAATCGAACCGCGTTATCTTTATTTACCGAGAATTTATAGTAAGATTCATTTACATCTGGCCCAAGAACATTCAGCTTCATACGCTTACATTCTTCCATAAAGAAAGTAACCTGCTTAATATCATTCATGTTATTAGAAAGTACCGCCGCCATATATTCCGCAGGGTAATGCGCTTTTAAATAGGCTGTTTGGTAGGCGATCCAGGCGTAACAGGTAGAGTGAGACTTATTAAAGGCATAGGATGCAAACGCTTCCCAGTCTTTCCAGATTTTCTCCAGGACTTCGGTTGGATGTCCTTTCTCTTCTCCCCCGCCAATAAATTTCGGCTTTAATTCTGCAAGTAAAGAGGCGATCTTTTTACCCATAGCTTTACGAAGCATATCGGCTTCACCCTTAGTGAAACCTGCCAGCTTTTGTGACAGAAGCATCACCTGCTCCTGGTAAACCGTAATACCGTAGGTTTCTTCCAGGTATTCTTCCATTTCCGGAAGGTCATAGGCAATTTCTTCATCACCATGCTTACGGGCAATAAAACTTGGAATATATTCCATTGGCCCCGGGCGATACAAGGCGTTCATGGCGATAAGGTCATCAAAAACCGTAGGTTTTAATGCCTGCATGTGCTTTTGCATCCCGGGAGATTCATACTGGAAGATCCCGATCGTTTCACCTCTCTGGAACAACTTATAGGTCTCTTCATCATCCAACGGGAAATTATCCGGATCAAGGTCTATATCATGTCTTCCCTTTACGATTTTTACAGTGTCCTTAATTAAGGTCAGTGTTTTAAGACCCAGGAAGTCCATTTTTAGCAGACCTGCACTTTCCACGACCGAGTTATCGAACTGAGTCACATAAAGATCTGAATCCTTAGCTACCGATACCGGTACATAATTGGTAATATCACCGGGAGTAATGATAACTCCGCAAGCGTGAATACCTGTATTTCTAACTGAACCTTCAAGAATTCGTGCCTGGTTAACCGTTTCGGCTTCCAGGTCATCGCCCTCAGCAATATTAAAGAGTTCGTTTATTTTTTCAATTTCATCTCCACGGAATTTAGACTTGATCGTCTTGTCATCCATGGCGAAAAGTTTTCCAAGCTTGGTATTCGGGATCAACTTCGCGATCCTGTCAGCTTCCATAAGTGGAAGATCCAGAACCCTTGCAGTATCACGAATAGATGACTTCGCCGCCATGGTACCGTAGGTGATGATCTGTGCTACCTGGTTAGCCCCGTATTTCTTGATCACATAATCCATTACCCGGCTTCGACCCTCATCATCAAAGTCGATATCAATATCGGGCATGCTTACACGATCCGGATTCAGGAATCTCTCAAAAAGCAGATCATATTTAATAGGATCAATATTGGTGATCCAGAGGCAATATGCTACCACAGATCCTGCAGCAGAACCACGACCCGGACCTACCGAAACTCCCATTTCCCTTGCGGCGCGAATAAAATCTTCCACAATAAGGAAATACCCGGGATAACCAGTATTCTCAATAACCGATAATTCGAAGTTCAATCTCTCCTCAATATCCGGAGTGATCTCGGGATAACGTTTCTTCGCTCCTTCAAAAGTGATATGCTTTAAAAATGCATTTTCACCTCTTTTTCCTCCATCAACAAGATCTTCTTCACTCCGGAATTCCTCTGGAATTTCAAAAGCAGGAAGCAACACATCCCTGGCAAGTTCAAAAGGTTCTATTTTATCAACGATCTCCTGGATATTACTAATGGCATCCGGTAGATCTTTGAAGAGTTTCTTCATTTCACTGGACGACTTGAAGTAGTATTCTTCATTCGGAAGTCCGTAGCGATAGCCTCTTCCACGTCCAATTGGTGTTGCCTGCTTTTCACCGTCTTTTACACAAAGTAAAATATCGTGCGCATTGGCATCTTCCTGTTTCCAGTAATAGGTATTATTGGTCGCTATTAATTTTATATCGTGTTTTTTCGAAAACTCAACCAGAACAGGATTCACCCTGTTTTCATCTTCCTGATCGTGGCGCATGATCTCGATATACAAATCTTCGCCAAATTCTTCTTTCCACCACAGCAAGGCTTCTTCAGCTTGCTTTTCACCAACATTAAGGATCTTACTAGGCACCTCACCGTAGAGGTTACCGGTAAGGACGATCACATCCTCCTTATATTGTTTAATGACCTCCTTATCTATACGAGGCACATAATAGAACCCATCGGTATAAGCTTTAGAAGACATTTTTGCAAGGTTATGATATCCTTTCTTATTCTTGGCCAGCATCACCACCTGGTAACCATTATCTTTCCGGCTTTTATCGGCATGGTTCTCACAAACAAAGAATTCACAACCCACAATTGCCTTTAAAGGTTTCTTCAGGTCTTCTCCATTTTCCTCGGCAGTTGCATTATGCTCCTTTACACTCTTATTATAGGTTCCCACTTCCTTTACAAAGTGAAAGGCACCCATCATATTCGCATGATCGGTCAGTGCCACCGCATTCATATCTTCTTCTGCCGCAGCAGCAACAAGATCTGGAATACTGATGGTAGATTGCAATACCGAAAACTGAGAGTGATTATGCAGGTGAGCGAAAGGAACCTCATCCAGCATCTCCAGGTTTTCCTGGATCTCTTCATGAGAAATATCGTCTGTAGGCTGTTGTTTTTCCAGCCTCTTTCTTATCTTATCTGAAGCCTTTTTAAGATTAATATGCTTCAGTCCTATCAATTCTATCCTTTGCGGATTCTCTTCGGAAAAGTTTTCAAAATAATCTGAAGGAACATCAAGCTCCTCCACAGTATATATTCTCTGACGGATTAACTCCAGAAAACAACGCGTGGTTGCTTCCACATCGGCAGTTGCATTGTGCGCTTCCGCGAAAGCCTCGTCAAATAGAAATTCGTGTAATTCAGTAAGTGTAGGCAGCTTGAACTTTCCTCCCCTTCCCCCGGGAATCTTACAAAGCTCGGCCGTTTTTTCGGTACAGGTATCCAGAACAGGCATTTCCTGTAGAGAGTTTTCAAAATCCCTTCTTATGAATTCGGCCCCCATGATATTTAGGTCGAATCCAACATTCTGTCCTACTACGAACTTAGATCTTTTTAAGGCCTCATTAAATTTTTCAAGAACTTCATCCAGTGGAATCCCCTGTTCTTTTGCGAGATCAGTGGAAATACCATGAATACGCTCAGAATCATAAGGAATATCGAAACCTTCGGGTTGAACAAGGTAATCCTGATTTTCGATCAGGTTCCCCATCTCATCATGCAACTGCCAGGCAATCTGTATACATCGAGGCCAGTTGTCTGAATCGGTTAAAGGGGCATCCCAGCGCTTGGGAAGACCGGTGGTTTCGGTATCAAAAATGAGGTACATTCCTTAGTATTTTATGCCTTTATGAAGAATAATTAGTGGTTCGCAAAATTAAACCATCCGGGCTAAAATAAGGAACTTTATCCCTGAAATAAAAACTAAGTTTTCAGGAATTATCAACCATAAAAAAAGCCTCACAAAAAACCGAAAATTCAGTTGATTTGTGAGGCCTGATACGAACACTAAAAACTACTACTACTTCAATCAAACATTGCTCGCATCTTTGGGTTTACAATCCTTCAGTATCGTGTCATTGGGGTGATTTTCCCGAAAGACTTTAAATAGTAGCATTACTAAGCCTGTTTCTCCAGTGTCTTTACTTCATTAAGCGATGCTACGATCGCATTTTTTTGCTTCATTAAGATATTACCTGTAGATGCAGGAATATCAGACTCTTTAAGAATGGCTTCATATTCTTCAACGGCAGCTTTTTCTCCTCTAACAGCTTCTTCCAGAACTGCCTCATCCTTATCATTAGAAAGACTTGTCTTCAGGTTCATCCAGGATCTGTGTACATCACCTTTAATGCTAGTTCCTTTATCTGGATTCTCACCGAAATTTCTGATCTCAGACTTCAATTCATGTCCAAAATCATATCTTTCCTGTGCACGTTCTGAAAAGAAATTCTTCAAACGCTCATCTTTAACTTTTTCAGCTGCCAATTTGTATCCTTTTTCAGCATCATAATTCTTCTCTAACAATTCATTTAGTTTCTTAGAAACTTCACTTGAATAACTCATAGCTTTAATTTTTTCTGTTTTTCTTTCGAGTAAAGATAAGGTCAGAGAACCTCCCCAACAACCTCTTTAACAGGGTTTAGCACTAATTAACCTCTTTTAACAGCAAGGCTATTTTTTAACTAAAATTCTTCCTAAATTCAAAAAATCGAAGAGCCATTCCCGTTTTATGGAGGATTTATAAAATCTAATCAGAAAGACTTGAAAATTAGAAAAATGTAGTATCTTTGCGCACTTATTAATAACCGGGGTCGAGAACCCCAAAATTTAATTTTTATGCCAGTAAAAATAAGATTACAAAGACACGGTAAAAAAGGAAAACCTTTTTTCTGGATTGTTGCTGCGGATACCCGCGCAAAAAGAGACGGTAAATTTTTGGATAAATTGGGAATCTATAACCCTAACACGAATCCTGCTACTATCGAATTAGATGTAGACGGAGCTGTTAAGTGGTTAGAAAATGGTGCTCAACCAACAGATACCGCTCGTGCTATCCTTTCTTACAAAGGAGCTTTACTTAAGAAACACTTAGCAGTAGGTGTGAAAAAAGGAGCTTTAACTGAAGAGCAGGCTGAGGAGAAATTCAAAGCATGGTTAGAAGAAAAAGAAGGAAAGATCGGAGCTAAAAAAGAATCTTTGAGCAAAGCTCAGGAAGCTGAAAAAGCTAAAGCACTAGAGGCTGAGAAAGAAGCTAACGCTAAGCGTGAAGCTGAATTCAAAGAAGCTGAAGAGGCTGAGGCAAAAGCTGCTGCTGAAGCTGAAGCTGCTGCAACTGCAGAGGCTACAGATGAAGCTACCGTTGAAAAAGCTGAAGAAGAAGTGGAAGCTGCAACTGCAGAAGAAGCTAAAACTGAAGACAAAAAAGACGCTTAAACAGCAAACTGCAATGACAAAGGAAGAATGCTTCTACCTGGGAAAAATCGTTGCAAAATTTAGCTTTAAAGGCGAGGTGCTCATAAAACTTGACACCGATGAGCCTGAAACTTACACAGAAATGGAATCAGTTCTCGTTGAATACAACGATAATCTGGTTCCATTTTTTATTGAACGCTCCTACCTGCACAAAAGCACCCTGCTCAGGGTGAAATTTGAAGATTTAGACACCGAGGATGATGCCGAAGATATGATAGGCACTCAAGTCTATCTCCCACTTAGCATGCTTCCGGAATTACCAGAAGACAAATTCTACTTCCACGAAATTATTGGTTTCGACGTGGTTGATGCCGAACACGGAAATATCGGCAAGATCGTTTCCATCAACGATACCACCTCACAGGCATTATTCGAAATTGAAAAAGACGGCAAACAGATCCTTATCCCCATGAATGATGAATTCATAGAAAAGGTGGATAAGAAAAATAGAACCGTAAGAGTAATTACCCCCGAAGGCCTCGTAGATCTGTATTTAGGTTAGGCAAAGGATTTATTCCAGTCGAAAGCCTCCAGAATTGGCTCAAAGACCACTTTCCCGTTAATAATATTCAAACCTTTGGCAAGAGACCTGTCATTTTCACAAGCCTTTTCCCAGCCATTTTCCGCCAGCTTCAACACATAAGGCAAAGTCACATTAGTGAGAGCCAGGGTTGAAGTATAAGGCACTGCTCCCGGCATATTGGCCACACAATAATGTACCACGTCATCTATAATGTAAGCCGGATCTTCGTGCGTAGTAGGCCTCGTAGTTTCTACACAACCACCCTGATCTACAGCAACATCCACGATCACCGCCCCGGGCTGCATCAATTTAAGCATATCGCGAGTAATAAGCTTTGGAGCTTTTGCACCGGTTATGAGTATTCCTCCCACCACAAGATCTGTGGTTTGAAGATGCTTTCTTATATTATATTCATTAGAAAATTCAGTTACCACATGACTGGGCATGATATCGTTCACGTGACGTAATTTGTTCATGTTCACATCGAGAACGGTCACCTGAGCTCCAAGACCTGCAGCCATTTTAGCTGCCTGGATCCCGACTGTACCTGCACCCAATACAAGTACTTTACCGGGAGGTACTCCAGGAACTCCACCTAATAAAAGACCTTTACCTTTAACGGGCTTTTCCAGATATTTAGCTCCCTGCTGTATAGCCATTCTCCCCGCGACTTCACTCATAGGCGTCAATAAAGGCAGGGTACCGTCATCATCTTCTACAGTTTCATAAGCAATGCAAATAGACTTACTATTTATCATTGCTTCAGTAAGATTTTGGTTGGAAGCGAAGTGAAAATAGGTAAAAACGATCTGATCTTCTTTAATGAGATCATACTCCTGTTCAATAGGCTCTTTCACCTTTACGATCATATCACTTTGCTGATAAACCCGGTCTATAGACGGCAAAATGGTTGCACCTGCAGCGTGATAATCTTTATCATCAAAACCACTGCAATCGCCAGCGGTAGATTGAACCAGAACCTCATGACCTAATTTAGAAAGTTCAAGTACTCCGGCGGGAGTCATCCCCACCCTGTTTTCATTGTTTTTGATCTCTTTTGGAATCCCAATTTTCATAGTAGAAGTTTTAGATTCCGAAAAATAGTAAAGAAAATAAAGATAGGGGTGTCAAATATAAAAAATAACATTTGACACCCCTATTTTATATTTTTAAGGGGGTTAAATTACAATATTTACAATTTTACCCGGAACCACTATTACTTTTTTAGGGGTTAATCCGTCTAATTGATTTTTTGTTCTTTCGTCTTCCAGAACATTTTTCTCAATTTCATCCTTACCCATATCTACAGGAAGTTCCATCGTAAACCTCATTTTTCCATTGAAAGAAACCGGATAGTTCTTTTTGCTTTCCACTAAATACTTCTCTTCGAATTCAGGATATTTTGCAGTGGTGACAGACTCTGAATTCCCTAGCTTTTCCCAAAGCTCTTCGGCGATATGAGGAGCATAAGGAGCAATTAGCACTGCTAAAGGCTCAAGGATTTCACGGCTATTGCACTTTTGCGCAGTTAGCTCGTTCACGCAGATCATAAAAGTTGATACGGAAGTATTAAAGCTGAACTCCTCAATATCTTCCGTTACTTTTTTGATGGTCTTATGCAGGGTCTTTAATGAATCTGCTGAAGGTTTTTCATCTGAAACAGAGAACTCCTCTCCATCATGGTATAGCTTCCAGAGTTTTTTTAGGAAGTTGTGTACTCCCGTTATCCCGGCAGTATTCCACGGTTTCGCCTGATCCAGCGGCCCAAGGAACATTTCATACATTCTTAAGGTATCTGCCCCGTAATCTTTACAGATCTCATCTGGGTTAACCACATTGTACTTGGACTTGGACATTTTCTCCACTTCTCTACCTACGATGTATTTTCCATCTTCGGTAAGGAATTTAGCGTCAGCAAATTCCGGACGCCATTTTTTAAAGCCTTCAATATCCAACTCATCTGAAGCGTTTACCAAAGAAACATCTGCATGAATTGGCTGCACACTATTGCCTTTGATCTGGTTCTTGGAAACAAATACATTCTCTCCCTCCAATCTATAAACGAAAGCACTGGTTCCAAGGATCATTCCCTGGTTGATCAGTTTTTTGAAGGGCTCTTCAACCGTAAGCCATCCAAGATCGTGTAAGAATTTAGTCCAGAACCTTGAATATAACAAGTGACCAGTAGCGTGCTCGCTACCTCCAATATATAGATCTACATTTTCCCAGTACTTCTGAGCTTCTTCCGAAACAAAACGATCAGGATTCCCAGCGTCCATATATCTGAAAAGATACCAGCTGCTTCCTGCCCATCCCGGCATTGTATTCAATTCTAAAGGAAAAACAGTTTCGTCGTCTATTTCAGAATTGGAAACCACTTTATTATTCTTAGTATCCCAGGCCCAATCGGTGGCATTTCCTAACGGTGGCTCACCGGTTTCGGTTGGGAGATATTTTTCAACTTCAGGCAATCTTAAAGGAAGATGCTCCCGATTGATCATTTTCGGCAAACCGTTCACATAATAAACAGGGAATGGTTCTCCCCAGTATCTCTGACGACTGAACACCGCGTCTCTAAGCCTGTAATTCGTCTTTCCGTAACCCTGACCTGTTTTCTCCAATTCAAGAATTACTTTATTTAATGCCTCTTTATATTCAAGTCCGCTAAGGAAATCTGAATTCGCGATCACCGTACCTTCTTTCCCTGCATAAGCTTCCTGGGAAACATCTATATTTTCAAAAATATTAGGAATTGGAAGATCGAAATGTCTCGCGAAATCATGGTCACGCTGGTCACCGCAAGGAACAGCCATAACCGCCCCGGTCCCGTAACCCGCAAGTACATAATCTCCTATCCAGATCGGGATAGTTTCCCCGGTAAATGGATGTTCGGCATAAGCCCCAGTAAAAACACCGGTAATGCTTTTCACATCTGCCATTCGTTCACGCTCACTTCTCTTGGCACTGGCCTCGATATAAGCCTCAACTTCTTCACGGTGAGCTTCTGTAGTGATCTCTTTTACCAGATCATGCTCCGGTGCAAGCGTCATAAAGCTAACGCCAAAAATGGTATCGGGTCGCGTGGTGAAAACCCCGACTTTATGATCTGTATCCTTGATCTTAAAGTCTACGTGCGCCCCAACCGATTTCCCGATCCAGTTACGCTGACTCTCTTTTAAACTTTCGGTCCAGTCAATTTTATTAAGATCCTGAAGCAATCTTTCAGCAAAAGCTGAAATTCGCATGCTCCATTGGGTCATTTTCTTTCTGATTACCGGATAACCGCCACGTTCAGAAACTCCATTCACGATCTCGTCGTTTGCCAGGACGGTTCCAAGTTGCGGACACCAGTTAACTTCAGCTTCCGCTAAATAAGTAAGACGGTATTTTAAAAGAATCTGCTCCTTCTCATCTGCAGAATATTTATTCCATTCTTCGGCAGAAAATTCTTCAACATTATCATCACAAGCTGCATTTACTCTTGAGTTACCTTCAGAAGCAAATATTTCGTCAAGTTCAGAAATTGGACGGGATTTTTCCACTTCCTGATCATACCAGCTTTCAAAAAGCTGGATAAAGATCCACTGCGTCCATTTATAATAATCTGGCTCACTGGTTCGCACCTCACGACTCCAGTCCAAAGAAAACCCGATCTTATCCAGTTGCTCGCGATAACGAGCAATATTATTCTCTGTAGTTACCGCAGGGTGCTGACCGGTCTGTATCGCGTACTGCTCTGCCGGAAGACCAAAACTGTCATATCCCTGGGGATGCAACACGTTAAAACCTTTATGCCTCTTAAAACGGGCATAGATATCACTGGCAATATAGCCCAGCGGGTGCCCCACATGCAGTCCTGCTCCAGATGGATAAGGAAACATGTCCAGTACATAATACTTTGGTTTATCAGAATGGTTTGAGGCTTTGAAAGTCTGATTTTCGGCCCAGTATTTCTGCCATTTCTCTTCGATCTTATTAAAGTGGTAACTCATCTTCTGTCTTTCTTGTCTTATTCTTGTCATCACCCTGAATTTACTTCAGAGTCTAAAAATGAGAAGCTGAAACAAGTTCAGCTTGACGATTAATTTCTGAACCGCAAAAATACAATTTTAAAGGACTTATGCGGAATGATTGGAAAGCTTATTCCCGGCTTTTTCGCGCGGCTTCTTCCATAGGTTTCAGGCATTCATAGATATAGCGATTCACAGGAGTTTTGACACCAAGCCTCTCTCCTTCTTTTACAATAAAACCGTTGAAATTCTCCAATTCTGAAGGCTTGCCGTTCATGATATCGCGCTGGGTAGAAGCAGTGGTGCCTTCAGGTTGGGAATTTATGATCTCAAAGACCATCTCCAGGTGTTTTTCAGTTAGCGGAACACCTTTGGCTTTTCCGACTTCGATGATCTCCCTGGCCGAATTTCTCATCATTTCATTAAGATAATCGCTATCTCTGATCTTATCTATCGGCACCCTGGTAAGTCCACCAATGCCGCTGACGGTACAGATAAAAAGGAACTTTTTCCAGATTTCTAGCTGGATATTTTCAGGAATATTATTTTCTATTCCAGCTTCATCCAGGATATCATGAATTTTCTTCACCCGATCTGACTGAGAATTATCGGTTTCACCAAAAACGATTTTCGGTTCATATGAGGCATGCTTGATCTTTCCAGGTTTTTCCACGAAACTCACGATAAAGCAAAGTCCGGCAAGCACATTTTTCTTCGGAAGAACTTCAATTAGTTTTTCATAATTATCGGCTCCGTTCTGCAATGGAAGCACTATGGTATTTTCCCCAATTATGGGTTTTAATTCTGCCGCAACTGAAGGGATCTGCCAGGATTTAATTCCAAGGATAATAAGGTCTGGTTTTGGAACATCAGAAACATCAGAAGTAGCAACTTTAGGTTTTACTTTAAAATTTCCGTTTATACTTTCCACCTCGAGTCCGTGTTTCTGGATCGCTTTAAGGTGCTCACCTCTAGCGATCATACTTACATTAAGACCTGCATTGGCGAGTTTTCCGCCAAAATATCCTCCAACGCCGCCGATTCCATAAACCAGTATTTCCATAATTGAGTTTTCTCAAATTTAGGAAACTTAAATCGAACGTCACCCTGAACTTGTTTCGGGGTCTCAAACATTTCACAACCAACTCCCCCTGGCTTGCGGCAAGCGTGAAAGGCTTTTGTTGCATTGAGCTTGGGCGTCATTCTTTGAAGGTATGCTAAGACTCCGTTCAGCAGGACCAAAAAGCAAAAAATTTGTCTTTCCCAATATTTTCAAAAGTTTAAACGTTTTAAAGATTAGGAAAACTTAACTTTCTTATTTTTACAAAAAATCTGAAGTCAATTTATGACCACATCTTTTGAAAGGTATCAGAAACGCCGACTCATATCTTCCTATTTTTCAGTAGTTATCAGTATTTCCCTGGTATTATTCCTTTTAGGAATGCTTGGCCTTCTGGTTTTAAATACTAAGAAGGTAGCCGATCATTTCAAGGAGCAGATCGCCCTTACGGTTTATCTGAAGGATAACGCGAAAGAGGTTGAGATCGAGCAGTTGAAGAAAAGCCTGGCTATGGCAGATTATACCAAGTCAACGACTTTTGTTTCCAAAGAGGAAGCCGCAGAGGCCCATAGTGAAGAAATTGGTGAAGATTTCATGGAATTCCTTGGGTATAACCCACTTCAGAATTCCATCGACGTATATATGAATGCAGATTTTGTTTCTTCGGAGCAAGTGGACAAAATTGCTGATGATCTTACTTCCAAGAATTTTGTAGACGAGGTCGTTTATGACAAACCTCTTATCGCATTGCTGAACGACAACGTTAAAAAAATAAGTTTCTGGGTTTTAATTGCGAGCTCTGTTTTTACATTTATCGCAGTATTACTTATCAATAGCAGCATTAGACTGGCAGTATATTCAAAGAGATTTATCATAAAGACGATGCAGATGGTTGGAGCAACCAAAGGCTTTATTAGAAGGCCTTTTATCTGGCAAAGCGTAAAACTTGGACTAATAGGTGCGATTCTGGCACTCATTGGGATGGCTGCAGTACTTTATTACCTGAACAATAGTTTTACCGAGCTCAATCTTTTAGGTGATATTAAAATGCTGGTAATTCTATTCTCAGGGATTTTCCTGATGGGAATTGTAATTACATGGATAAGTACGTATTTTGCGACCTCGCGTTTTCTAAATCTGAAAACAGACGAACTTTATTATTAGAAGATGAAAAAGGATAAAGAAATACATAACGGAGGAAGTTTTAATACCGGGTTTGTTTTCGGAAAGAAGAACTACACCTTCATGTTTATTGGGATTGGCGTGATCGTTCTGGGCTTTATTTTAATGTCTGGTGGTGGTAGCGAAGATCCAAATGAATTTAATGACGCTATCTATAACTTTCAAAGAATTCGGCTTGCACCCGCTTTGGTGCTGATTGGCTTTGCGATAGAAGTATATGCCATATTGTTGAATCCCCATAAAAAATAATAAGTTTGGACGTATTAGACGCCGTGATCCTTGGTATCATCCAGGGACTTACCGAATTTTTACCAGTTTCTTCCAGTGGGCATTTAGAGTTAGGAAAAGCTATTTTAGGAGATACCAGTGTTCCTGAAGAGTCATTATTATTTACCGTTGTACTCCACTTTGCCACAGCTTTGAGTACGCTCGTTGTTTTCAGAAAAGATGTTTTTGAGATCATTGGTGGCTTACTAAGTTTTAAATGGAACGAAGAAACCCAGTTCTCCTTAAAGATCATAGTTTCAATGATTCCCGCAGTCATTGTAGGATTGCTTTTTGAAGAACAACTGGAAGCTTTATTTGGCGGAAATATTCTTTTTGTTGGGTTTATGCTTCTAATTACAGCCTTACTACTCTGGCTTGCTGATAAAGCCAAGAATACCGGAAAAAAGGTTAGTTACAGCAACGCCTTCGTCATCGGGATTTCCCAGGCGATAGCCATGCTTCCCGGAATTTCCCGAAGTGGAGCTACCATATCAACTTCAGTTCTATTAGGAAATGATAAGACCAAAGCTGCGAGATTCTCTTTCTTAATGGTCGTGCCTTTGATCTTCGGAAAGATCGCTAAAGATCTTTTAAGCGGAGAACTAATGGAGAGCACAGCAGATTTTTCTATTCTGGCAGTAGGTTTCGTCGCAGCATTTATTGCCGGTCTGGTAGCCTGTACCTGGATGATCGCCCTGGTAAAGAAAAGTAAACTTTCATGGTTTGCTGTCTATTGTTTTGTGGTGGGACTTGCGGCTATTACTTTTGCATATGCGCAATAACGAATTTACCCCCGAAGAATTCAAAACAGGCCAGGTACTTCTCTTTGATAAACCGCTGAACTGGACATCATTTCAACTGGTGAACAAAGTGAGATGGCTTATTAGAAAAAGCTGCAAGATCAAAAAGATCAAGGTTGGTCATGCGGGAACTTTAGATCCGCTGGCTACCGGACTTCTGATCATTTGCACCGGAAAATTCACTAAAACGATCCCTGATCTACAGGGACAGATAAAGGAATACACGGGCACTTTTACCATAGGTAGCACTACCCCATCTTTTGACCTGGAGACTGAAATTGACGAAAAATTCCCCACAGACCATATAACTGAAGAATTGCTTCAGAAAACCACAAAAAAATTTCTTGGCGAAATTGACCAGACCCCCCCGGTTTTCTCAGCTTTAAAGAAAGACGGAAAAAGACTTTACGAATATGCCAGAGAAGGCAAGGAAGTTGAAGTAAAGTCAAGGAAGGTTGAAATTTCTGAATTCGAGATCGATACGGAAGAATTTCCGAAAGTTCATTTCAGAGTAGTGTGCAGCAAGGGAACTTATATTAGAAGTCTGGCTCATGAATACGGGCAAGCGTTGAATAGCGGCGCGCATCTTTCTGAATTAAGACGTACCGGAATTGGAGAATATTCTGTAGAAAAAGCGATGGATCTCGAGTATTTTGAAAATTTATTACCTTCACAGGAGAATAAGTAAGTCTACTGACGTTTAATTAAATATGGAGTTTTTCGAGGAATTTTTCGATAAGCATAAAGCACTTATCATTACTACGCTTTTATTTGCTGTCCTTATGCTGGCATTGTATAATTTCAATCTTGCCAACGCAAACAAGGAAACAGCAGAAATGCTCGTAGACCTTGAACAATTCAAAGTAGAAGAGAAAAAAGAGATCGAACCTGAGAAGCCAGAGGAAACTCCAAAGAGAAACCCCAGGGACGTACAAACTCACCAGGCTTATAACCAGGACAAAGAAACCCGCGAAGCAGATTTTAAAAGTCAACTAGACAAGATATTTGAAAAGAATAGTGCTGACCAGGAAGAAGCCGAAAATGAAGATACAGACGGCTCTGAAGGCAACTATTCCGTAAATAAAAAGAACTCGGAGGATAAAAAAGATCGGTCAGATGGTGATGATTCGGCTGAGGAAGCCTCTCAAAAATCTGCCGTTTACGATTACAGTTCTATTTCTTTTTCCTTAAAAGGAAGGCGCGCGGTGAAAATCCCGAATCCGGTCTATACCTGTGATACGGCCGGAAAGATCGTCATCAATATAAGCGTGGATGCGAACGGTTACGTTATTGATTCGTCGGTAAATAAAGCCAGTTCAACATCAACCAACGAGTGTTTAACAGATCGTGCCCTGGAATATTCTGCGGGCGCCAGATTTAGCAAACTTGCAGGCAGAAATTCACAGCCTGGGACGATCACTTATCATTTTAGATCTTAAAATTATGGCTGAAATCAAACGTTGCGGATGGTGCGAAGGCGACCCTTTATATGAAGCCTATCATGATCATGAATGGGGAGTTCCTGTACTTGATGATGAGACCTTATTTGAATTTCTAACTCTTGAAACTTTTCAGGCAGGTTTAAGCTGGATCACGGTACTTAGAAAAAGGAACAATTTTAGAGAGGCCTTTGACAATTTCGACTACCGTAAGATCGCACAATACAAAGACGCCAAGATCACTGAATTGATGAAGAATGCCGGTATTATTAGAAACCAGATGAAAATACGGGCTACAGTTACAAATGCTCGGGAATTCATGAAGGTTCAGGATGAATTTGGAAGTTTCGGTAAATATATCTGGCAATTCGTGGAAGGAGAACCTATTCAAAATGAAATTGAAGATTATAAGAAAGCTCCTGCAACTACAGAGATCAGTGATAAGCTAAGCAAAGTTCTTAAGAAAAGAGGTTTTAAATTCGTGGGTTCTACCGTCATTTATGCCCACATGCAGGCAACAGGGATGGTGAACGATCACCAGGTAGATTGTTTCAGGTATGAGGAAGTAAAGAAACTTGGGGATAAATTTTTTTAAAATGAAACATTTGTTACTTGGCATATTCGTTCTTCTAAGCACTTTTGCACACTCGCAGGAAAAAAAAATAGAGAAAGAAGAGGATATCAAGCGTAATAATATGCCTGAAAATGCACAGAAATATCTGCAGGATAATATTCCGGAAAAATCCCGAAAAATCAGGTTTTATTACGAGACCGATGGAGATAAGGAAAGTTACGAAGCGAAGTTCAAATTCAGGAAAAACCGCTACAGTGTAGAATTTAATGAAAGAGGAATTCTTGAAGATATTGAAGTAGTGATCAAAAAAGAAAATCTTGATAGAGCCCTACGAAAAAAGATCGATGCTTACCTTGAAATGGAAAATGACAGGTACAGGATTGAAAAGATCCAGGCACAATATATTGCCGGTGGTAATAATACTGAAGAATTACTTCCGGGCGGGATAAAAAAAGAGCTTACTCCAGACAATTATGAATTGATTGTAGCGACAAAAAATGCGGGTAAACTTAAAAAATTCGAGATGTTGTTCGATGCAGAAGCAAATTTTAAAAGTGAGCGAGAAATTTTAAGAAATTCATATGACTACCTCATTTTCTAAATTATTCTTATCATTCCTTCTCTTACTATTTGCTAATAATATTGCTGCCCAGGATAATTTCAGTTCCTTTTTAGAACCGGATATTTCCATTAACCTGGACAGGCCAAATCGCTGGTCCTTCAACTTTGGACTGGCCAATAGAAATGGCGTTTATTCCGGTCAGGAAACCGAGTTTGATACCGAGTTTATTGAACTCAGCCACTTCAGCAGTTATGAAGTAGGTTTTTACGGCAAGTTGAGTTTGGGGATTAGATATCGTTTCAATGAAATGTTCAATGAAAGAGCCCATGACGAAATACGAATTACCCAGCAATACAGCCGTTCCAGAAACTACAATGCCCTGAAAATAGCTCATCGTTTTCGGTTTGAGCAAAGATTAAGAAGTAATACCATATACAGGACAAGATACCAGTTTTCGGTACAGATCCCTCTAAATGGAGAGCGCGTAGATCAAAAAGAATTTTTCGTAAAGGCAGATACCGAGGCACTTTATAACTTTTCAAAAGCAAATAAACCTGGGCTTTCACATAGATTTGGACTGGCCCTGGGCCGAGAGTTAAATGAATCTATAACAGCAGATTTTGGTACCGAATACAGATTGGATGATTATAATCTTGATCCAGCCCATGAACTCTTTTTTGTACTCGGCCTCACGCTATCTATTTAATTAACTTAGAAATTTTAAGAATTCTTCTCTTGGGATCTCTTCAGCTCCCAGACTTTCAAGATGACTGGTATACACCTGGCAATCTATGATCTCTATTCCTTCAGTTTTAAGCTTTTCTACCAGTTTTATAAAACCGAATTTAGAAGCATTGCTAGCTTTCGCAAACATGCTTTCTCCGCAAAACATTTTCCTGTCCCTTAAATAAATACCGTATAAGCCTCCAACCAATTCAGTTTTATCCCAGACCTCAGTAGAAAAAGCAATTCCCTCCTGGTGTAACTGAAGATAATTCTCTTTTATCTCGGGAGTGATCCATGTACCGTCCTGCCCTTTCCTATCTACATTCCCGCAATTCTCGATCACCATTTCAAATTCCTGATTAAAGGTCACCTGAAATTTATCCTGATTAATAAAAGGCCTCATGCTTCTAGCAATTTTCAAATTTTCCGGAAAAAGGACCATTCTTGGATCTGGCGACCACCAAAGTACCGGCTGACCTTCATTATACCAAGGGAAAACACCCTTATAATAAGCTTCTTTAAGACGCTCTGGACTTAGATCCCGTCCAACTGCTAGCAATCCCTCTGAATCTGCATAAGATACAGGAGGAAGCTTCTCATGTGGTTGAATGAAATACAAATCGGTTTGGTTTAAAGTCTGAAATTAAAAAAGTCCGGTGAAAATTCTAACCGGACTTTTGATTTTATTTTTATTGATACAAATTTTCCAAAACATCATTCTGAATTTATTTCAGAATATAACAAATAGCTATTCCTTTTTTAAGAACCTGGAACTCCCGAAATTCGGGACAGACTAAGGAAAGATATGTTTGGAAAAGTGTCTTTTACAAGATTAGAATGGAAGATCGTCATAATCCTCTTCATTCAAATCGCTAGCAGGCTCGAACTGGTCTGGTGGCGGTACATTAGAACCACCTGAAGGCTGTTGAGCAGCAAGATTCTCTATTCTCCATCCCTGGATAGAATTGAAATATTTTGTTTCACCCTGTGGGCTTACCCATTCGCGACCCCTAAGGTTTACACCAATCTTCACCGGTTGTCCTACCTGAAAAGCATCCAGCAAGCTACATTTATCCTGTACAAATTCAATCATGATATGTTGAGGATATTGCTCCTCTGTAGTCACAACCATCTCTCTCTTCTGAAATCCGTTGCTACCGAATGTCTTGGTTTCGCCAATAAGCTTAATTTTTCCCTGTACTTCCATTGTTTCCTTTATTTTGCTAATAATATTTTCCAGGCATCTTCCGGTTTCCCTTTTTCAAGATATACCTTCGCCTGTTTATGAATTTTTTCTGTATCACCGCTTTTTACAAGTTCGGCGTCTTCTGAATTTTCTCCTAGGAATGCTTCGATCTCACCGTTTTCTGGCAGAGATTCTACATTGCCTAAAATTCCAAGATCATTTCCCGTTAGCACCTTACTGGTCCTAACATCTTCAGGCATAGCATCTACACCAATTCCCAAAGTGGAAAGAGGCTTTGGAACTTCAAACATTCCTGTTCTGGCACGCGTGTACCAGTTACCGCCCATACGAGCTACCTGGTCTATTTTGTATTGATCTATATACCCGTCCTCGTCAAGGATATCTTCCTTAATATGCATTTTAACCACGTGACAGATCACCAGGTTTCCTGCACCTCCTTCAGTCCCGGTTTCAATTATATCCTGAATTTTACACTCAAACTGAACCGGAGATTCCGCTACGCGAAATGGCTTTACAAGATCTGATTTAAGCATGTTTAGACCCGCCTTTTCAAATTCGTTTACCCCTTCAGCATACTCAGTGCTGGAAAGTGACATTTGCTGAACAATATCATAATTCACAATATTGATCACTACCTCATCTACCTTTTTCGCGTTTTCAAAAGTATGTTTCGTGGTATTATCCCTTCCCCGTCTCGCAGGTGAAAAGATCAAAACCGGCGGATTTGCGCCAAAAACATTGAAAAAACTAAAAGGTGAAAGATTGGGATTTCCCTCAGCATCAATAGTACTTGCAAAAGCAATTGGTCTTGGACCTACCGCACCAAGCAGATACTGGTGTAATTTCCCGACACTTACGTCCTTGGGTTCTAGACTGAACATAGATTAATTTTTGCCAAAGATAAAGAATCGAACAGGGAATGAAAAGCAATGCATTACAATATAAATAGTTTTAAAACGCTTATATTTATTTTTGATTAAAAGCCGGAAACATACATGAATTTACCCGACGAACGCAGCTTTAATCGCTGGTTTATCATTATTTCCTGCCTGGTGGTCATCGTGCTGGTGCTCTGGAATACGAGTATTTTCTTCCAGCGACTAAAAGAGGACGAACGGGCAAAAATGAATATCTGGGCCCAGGCTCAGGAAGAGCTTAGCAACGCCCCTGAAGATGCCGATCTTTCCCTTATTCTAGAGATCTTAAATAATAACACAACCATCCCAATAATTCATACAGATGAAAATGGTGAGATCGTTTATACCACTAATTTAGACCCGACTATACTTGAAGACCCCGAACGCACAAAAGATTATCTTGAAGATCTTAAGGAGGAAAATGAACCTATTGCTGTAGATCTCGGCGACAACCAAATACAGTATTTGTATTACGGAAACTCCCCAGCCCTGAATAAATTGAAGTATTACCCCATAGGTCTTACCCTGATAGGTTTTCTTTTTATTGGAGTAGTCTATTTTTTCTATACCACTACCAAGAATAGCGAACAGAATAAATTATGGGCCGGTATGGCCAAAGAAACCGCCCATCAAATTGGTACTCCGCTAAGTTCCCTTATTGGCTGGGCTGAAATTTTAAAGACCGAAAATGTAAATCCCACTTATGTGGAAGAGATGGAGAAGGATATTGATCGCTTGAGAACCATCACAGAACGTTTTTCTAAAATAGGATCTTCTCCCAATTTACAGCAGACCGATATTGTTGCAGCTACCAGAGACAGTTATGAATACCTGAAAGCAAGAAGCTCGAATCTTATCAATTTCAGTATTAGAGCACCGCGTCAACCAATTAATGTTATGTTGAACGAACAGCTTTATAGCTGGACCATAGAAAACCTGGTGAAAAATGCGATAGATGCCATGCGAGGTAAGGGGGAACTGTTAATTGAGATAAAACAAGACCTGAAACAGGCACATATCTATATCACCGATACCGGAAAAGGAATAGACAAAAATAAATTCAGACTGATTTTTGAACCAGGACAAACCACAAAAAAGCGTGGCTGGGGTCTGGGACTTTCTTTAGCCAAAAGGATCATTGAAGAATATCACCGCGGCAAGATCAAGGTGGCGCAAAGTGAAATAAATAAAGGAACTACTTTCCAGATTAGTCTTAAAAAAGTTTAAAGTTCAGAGATCTTATCTCGCATCCAGTCTGGAACCGGGATGGTCTTATTCTTTTGAAAATCGAAACAAACCACCACATCTGTGCCTTCAGCACATAATTCTCCTTTTTCATTCAGGATCACATGTTTCAGACCGAAACTTTTATTTCCTATAAAATCCAGTTTAGTTTTAATGATCGCTTTTCCGGGGTAATGAAGTGATTTCCGGAAATCACATTTCGTAGAGACTAGCATCGTCCCCTGGCTCGAATTGCGATAATATTCATGGATACCAGAAGCTTCCCAGAAATTCACCCTTCCGCTTTGCAAATATTGCATATATGAAACGTTGTTCACATGCTCATACATGTCCAGATCGCCCCAGTCTATACGCAACTCAAGACTTAACTTGTAATCTGAAAAATCTGTCACAGTTCAATGTTCGATTCGATTGCGGCAGCCAGATCTTTAAATTCCTGCTCGCTCATTTCCACATTATTAGAAAAGTCCATATCCTTCATACTATTCAACGGAATAAGATGAACGTGGGTATGAGGCACTTCAAGACCAACAACGGCCATACCTACCCTTTTACAAGGAACTGTTTTTTCTAATGCAATAGAGACCCTTCTGGTAAATCGCATCAACTCCTGAAACATTTCCTCTTCTAGGTCCCAGATCTTATCGATCTCTTTTTTAGGGATACATAGAACGTGCCCTTTCGCATTCGGCCTGATATCTAAAAAAGCCAGAAACTGACTGTTTTCAGCTACTTTATAGGCAGGCACTTCTCCTTTTACGATCTTGGTAAATAGTGTTGACATGATTAAGTTGGTTTTTAATAAAAATAAAGAATCCTTTCCTCAAATCCGAAATTACAGATGAAAGAAAAGGATTTAATTTTAACTGAAATGGAAAGGATTATTCTCTCCAGATCTCTATAACTTCGAACTTAACGGTTCCATTAGGCACCTCAATTTCTGCGGTATCTCCTACTTTCTTGCCCAATAGGCCTTTTCCAATTGGGGAATCTACAGATATCTTACCCGATTTAAGATCGGCTTCACTCTGGGCCACCAGTTTATATTTCATTTCGGCCCCGTTGGTTTTATTCTTGATCTTCACATGAGAATGTACCAATACTTTTGAAGTATCCAATTGAGACTCATCTATCACTCTGGCATTAGCCACTACCTCCTCTAATTTCGAGATCTTCATTTCCAATAACCCCTGAGCTTCCTTGGCTGCATCATATTCAGCATTCTCACTTAGATCTCCTTTATCTCTGGCTTCGGCAATTGCCTGAGAAGCCTTTGGTCTTTCTACGTCTTTGAGTTGATTAAGCTCATCCCTTAGCTTTTTTAACCCTTCTGGGGTATAATAAGATACTTTGCTCATAACTTTATCGTTTAATTAATCGCGGACAGGAAATTACTCCCGAAACCGGAAAACATACCTTATAATGATTTTAGTAATAAAACAAATCCCTGGGTGCGGAATTGCCCGGATCTAAAAGGTTTTAGCTTTCCGGGTTCAAACTATTGTATCATTAATAGAAAAAATCCCATTTTTAGCGGGATTTCTTTAAACAAATGTAAGAAATTTAATCTTTCGATACAATTATATTATTTTCGTTGTAACTCAATTTTTTATGAAAAAAATACTCTTCTTTTTCCCTTTATTTTTACTAATTCTCGCGTGTTCAAGTTCTGATGATAATTATCAAAATAACCCTAATTTACCCGATGTGAATTTCAGGTTTCAGCTTAACTTAAGTTTTCCTGAATACAACGATCTAGATTACCCGGGTAATTCGTTTGCAACATATAATCACGGAGTTAAAGGAGTAGTGATATATAATATTAATAATTCCCAATACGTAGCCTTCGAATTAAGTGATCCCAACCATCCGCCAAGTAATTGTTCCGGTATGACTGTTAATGGGGTTATCGCCAGTTGCGGATGTGATGATAATAAATATAATGTGATCACCGGTGAACTGGCAGAAGGTGAAGGCCAGTATACCATGAAACCTTACCGCGTCCAACGATCTGGCAACGTTCTCGAGGTCTTTAATTAAAAAAGCCCCCTTTCCGAGCATTACCCTACAATACGGAAAGGAGGCGGCTAAAACCACAAAATTCGTTTAGAACTTAAGCGTGAGTCCTAGCAAAAAGTTAGTAGTGGCTTGTGGGTAATATCCTGCTCCATCAAAGGTTTCTTCGCCAGATGGCAAGTCCTCATTAGGAATATTATAGGTATAATAATATCCGTTGGAGACATATTTCTCATTAAAGATATTATTCACTAATCCGGTTAAAACAATCTCTCTGAAAACCCATGGTTTATTCCAGCTGTACTGAACATTAAAGTCACTAACAAAATAACTATCCAACCTGGAATTCTCAGCCTCGACATTACTCATGAACTGCTCACCAACATATTTTGAAAGCAATTTCAACTCTAGACCATTTACCGGTTCATAATTGATAAATCCACCAGCAACCACTTCTGGTGAAAAAGAAATATCAGTATCACCATATTCTACGAGTTCGCCATTAAAGGTTGAAACAAAGTCAACATTTTTATTCCGGCTAATAGACAGGTTAGACTGTATACTCAATTTCTCCAGCAATCTAACTGTTGCATCTAACTCAAGACCTAACCTGTAGCTATTTCCGCTATTCTGGCGGATAAATGCACCAACATCATCTATACCTCCCGTCAAAACCAGCTGGTTCTGATAATCCATATAATAAAGATTGGCGTTCATCTGAAAATTTCGGGCGGCATGCCTCCATCCCAATTCAAAATCATTAAGCTCTTCAGGTTCTGGATCACCATTTTCATAGTCATTCCTGCTAGGCTCTCTGTGTGCGCGGGCGTAGGAAAGATAGAACTGGTCTGATGGGTTCAACTCATAGGTAAGACCTGCTTTCGGATTAAAAAAGCTGAAGTTATCATCATTAAGAAATCTGGTTTGATTGTCCAGTAGTCCGTCGGTTTCATAATTTACTGTTCTTAACTGAAGATCTGTATATCCTGAAAGCTTTTCGGTAATTTTAAAATTCGCCTTAGCGTAAATATTAAAATCGGTCTTATCTGCCTGATTGAAATAATAAGGTTCGTAAGGATCATTATTCCTGGCAAATCTGGTATAAATAACCTCACCAAAATGATCGCCTTCATATTTGTTCCAGCCACCACCAAGAGTAACGTCCCAGTTAGTATTCTCATAATTCAGGCTGAAAACCGTTCCGTAGAAATGATTATCCAGCCATTTGGTGCCTACGAGATCTGAAGAGGTAACCTCTTCTCCATCGGAGGTAAAAGGACTTAAACCAAATTCTACCAGCTCTGCATCTTCTTCATATTCCTCATAGTAACCTCTTCCATAGGTATAATGCAAGGCGATATTAGAAGACCAGTTACTGTTATAATCCTGGTTCCACAACAATTGATAATGGTCCTGAGCGTAATTATCTGTCTGGTCCTCATAAAATTTTGTGTTCCCATCCTCATCTGTATAAATACCAGCAGGATTAAAGGTACGGTCGTTCTCAAGCGTTTCCTTATCTATACCATACCAGGCCTGGTAAGTTCTTTCATTTCCGCCAAAAGTTATGGCTTTGATAAGGGTATTCTCGTCTACATAAGCACCTTGTAGAAAATAGGATTTCAGATCTGTTGAAGCCCTGTCAATATATCCGTCACTGCGGATCTTCGAGGCCCGACCACCAAAAGAGAAATGATCATTTATAAGTCCGGTACTGAATTTCACCGTGTGCTTAAAAGTATTATAAGATCCAACGCTGTTTGAAACTTCTGCCTGGGCCTTCTCTTTATAGGAATCTGTAAGTATATTAAGACTGGCACCAAAAGCCCCTGCTCCATTTGTAGAGGTTCCCACCCCACGTTGTAGTTGCAAGTTTTCTACAGATGAGGCAAAATCCCCCAGGTTTACCCAGAAAGTCCCCTGACTTTCGGCATCATTATAAGGAATTCCGTTAATAGTCACATTCACCCTGGTAGCGTCACTTCCTCTTACACGAATTCCGGTATATCCAATTCCGTTTCCGGCATCGGTAGTGGTTACCACATTAGGCATATAACTCATAAGAACCGGGATATCCTGACCAAGATTACGGTCTTCGATCTCCTCGTTGCTAAGATTACTGTAGGTAATTGGAGACTTGTCATTGACCCTTACCGCAGAAAGAAAAACCTCATCCAGAGTTTCTTCAGCTCCTGCCAGATCTACATTCAATTGGGTATCTGAATCTAAAAGAAGCTTTTTACTTTTCTGATTTCCGAATGCGAAAACGAGGGTATAGTTTCCTTTTTCAAGGGTAAGGCTATAATTACCATTTTCGTCTGCCACCGTCCCTACTCCGGTACTTTTCACATAGACGGTAGCCTCTTCCAGCGGGTCTCCGTTTTCTGTAATGGTTCCTGATACAGTGAATTTCTGCGCGTAGGTCTGTAGTGAAAAGAGAAACAGACCGGCAAAAAATAATACATTTTTCATTCGTAATAATTTTTACGAATAAAAGGGGCGATTATTCTTTTTGATTTGGTTTAAAAATAAAAAATCCTGAAACTGCCTTATGGCAATAACAGGAGTACATACACTGTGCTTTCGCACAATTCCCTTGGCAGCATTACCTGCCCAGGTTCATTGGGTATGATCTCAGCCATATTTAAATGGCACCCCTTTGAGATTGTGGCGCAAAAGTAATACGCTTTTTTAGAAATACAATACTTTTGAGGAGATTTCACATAATTGGCTTAATTTTAGATAAAACCTCAGTAATGTTTAGTGCTAAACGTTCCATCACTGCAAAAGTTGTAACCGGATATGTCATCGTGGCCATCCTGGCCGCTCTCGCAGTTTGGTATGTATATAACCAGGTGATCTCCTATTCTGAGATCGCTCAATCCAATACAGAAAACAACCGTCAGCTTATTCTGGTTAGTGAGATCACTACAGACCTGAATGAATCTGAGAATACCAGCAGGCGACTTATCCAGACTGGAAAAGAGGAAGATCTGGACCTTTATAATTCCCAAATAGACAGCATCGAATTTAAATTGAGGGAGCTTGAGCAAACCTACGAGGAGATAGATCTGGAAAATGAAGTGGATTCCATTTCAAAACTTTTGGATCAAAAAACCCAGAACCTTAAAGAACTGGTGGCCTTGCGGGATTCAGATAGAAATACGAATTACTATTCCAGGGTTTTAAATGAACTAAAAAAGATCGATGAATCCTTTGCTGATGACGATTATGAACAACGCTTCGCCAATCTGGAACCTCATCAACGGAGGGTGCTTATTAGATTGCTAGAATATGCCAAAGAAGATAATGCCCAGGAATTAACGAATCAAAGACTGGACTCCCTGGTAAGTTCTGTGAAAAAAGTATTATCGGAACTCGAAATGGCCAACCGCCAGTTCAGGAATGAGGTAAACCAGAAAGAAAATGAACTGCTTAACAACGATATGATCCTAAACCAGCAACTGCAAAGTTTGCTGGCCGGCCTGGAACAGAAAGAACGGGAGAATACAGTGCAAAGGGCTGAAACCTTCCAGAACATGCTTAATAAAACTTCCAATATTATCATTATTGGGAGTTGTATCATCTTGTTAACCATTCTTTATTTCATCATCAACATTATTGGGGATATAACACGGAGCCAGCGATACCGGGTGCAATTAGAAGAAGCTAAAGACTTTGCTGAATCCCTTCTGGCCAGCCGTGAACAATTTATGGCTGCCATTACGCACGACCTGAGAAGTCCGCTCACCACGGTAATGGGGTATACAGATCTTATTCAGAAAACAGATCTCAGCGAGAAGCAAAAGCATTATTTGACCCAGATAAAGAAATCTTCAGAATTCATTTTAAGACTGGTGAATGACTTGCTGGATCTTTCAAAACTGGAAGCTGGAAAAATGCTGATAGAGAACCTGTCTTTCAACCCCAAGAAATTAATTCACGATACAGTAAACAATATTATTCCGGCTGAAAAGAAAAAGGATGTAGAGATCGTGATAGAAGTTTCAGAAGGCACTAACGTACAGATCCAGAGCGACCCTTTCAGAATAAAACAGATCCTCGCAAATCTCATCTCCAACGCCTGGAAATTCACTGAAAAAGGTAAAATCGTTATTGCTGCTGAGCTCAAAAAATCAACAGGTGAAAATCATATTCTGGAGATCAGGGTTAAGGATTCTGGGATTGGGATCTCGAAAGAGATGCAGGAGAATATATTTGAAGAATTCTCCCAGGAAAATAGCAGCATTGAAAAAAGATTTGGAGGCTCAGGCCTTGGACTGGCCATTACGAAAAGGCTTACCCAATTACTGGATGGAGAGATCAAACTTGAAAGTGTTCAGGGCAAGGGTAGTGAATTTACGATTTTGATCCCTGTAATAAAACTTTCAGAAACCAGAGAGGAGCCGGAAAGAGCTAAAACCGAGCTGGAAGATGCCGAAACCGCGAATATTGACGCATCTGGAATGAAAGCCCTGGTAATAGACGATGAGCCCGGACAGTTATCATTAACGGTTGAATTGGCCCAGTCTATGGGATTTGAAATAGACACTGCTGAAAACGGAAAGATAGGCCTGGAAAAACTTCATGCCGGCGATTACGATATTGTTCTTACTGATATCCAGATGCCAATTCTTGATGGTTTTGACCTCATCACCACTATACGTTCAAACGAAAAATTTAAAGACCTGCCAGTCATCGCGCTTTCAGGCAGAACCGATATCGAAAAAGAAGTTTATACCGAAGTTGGTTTCAACAATAAACTCCTTAAGCCATATAAGCCAACAGAATTAAAGCAGAATATCGCCGAACTCTTACAATTAAATTATAAAGAAGAAGAGATTACTGCAGCTATCGATAATGACAGGCTAAGGTCAGACAATTACGATCTAACCGATATTTATGAATTTTCAGGAAGGGATGAAGACGCCATGCAAACCATCATACAGGCTTTTCTTGATGGAGCCCAGCAAAGTATGCAGGATTTAAAGACGGCTTATAAGGAAAAAGATACCGATAAAATGGGGAAACTTGCTCACCGCATGCTGCCCATGTTACGACAAATGAAGGCGAATGAAGTTATAGCCATTCTCATGAAACTGGAATCCTGGGATGAAGTCAGCAAACCGGAATTTGATCATTTCGAGAAAAAATTCAAGGAATTAATGGCCGGTCTGGATACTAAAATTACAGTTTAATCCCGTATTGCTTCAGTTTATTGTAAAGGGTCTTACGATCTATAGACAGCATTCTAGCCGCCTTACTTTTATTTCCTCCGGTCTTTTCTAAAGCATCAAGGATCAACTGCTCCTCATTCTTATTTTTGAATAATCCGTAGTCATTCTCATTGGTACGACTGGAAGTCGCGATCTCGTGAGGAAGTACCTTAAGCGGAATGAGATCATCCTTGGTAAGCAACACAGCTCTTTTGACCATATTCTTTAGCTCTCTAAGGTTCCCCGGCCAGTTATAGTTTTTGAAGGCGTGTATGGCCTCATCTGTAAAACCAACAATATTTTTTTCAAGATCTGCATTCGCCTCATCCAGGAACTGGTTGGCAAATAGCATAAGATCTTCTTTTCTTTCCCTTAAAGCAGGCACTTTTATTGAAAATTCATTCAGCCTGTGATACAGATCTTCTCTAAACTCTCCTTCCCTGACAGCTTCAGACAGGTCCTCATTAGTTGCGGTAACCACCCTAATATCTACTTCGATCTCATTATTACTCCCAACAGGCTTGATCCTGCGTTCCTGTAAGGCCCTTAATAACTGTACCTGAAGTTCATAGGTAAGGTTTCCAATTTCATCAAGAAAAAGAGTTCCGCCATTCGCAGCAGCAAAATGTCCTGTCTTATCGTTTATAGCTCCGGTAAATGATCCCTTGAGGTGACCAAAGAATTCACTGGAGGCAATTTCTTTAGGGATAGCCCCGCAGTCTACAGCGATAAATGGAGCCGCGTGTCTTTTGCTTTGTAGATGTATACTTTTTGCGATCTGTTCTTTTCCGGTACCGCTCTCTCCGGTTATGAGAACCGACATATTTGTGGGTGCAACAAGTTCTACATAATCGCTTAATCTGCGGGAAGGCTCACTTACCCCTCTTACGAGATCCTTATTCTCGGTTAGGGGGCCTTCACTTTTTTTAGCAGGTTTAGGCTTTTCTACAACTGGAGCCACTTCATTAGTATGAAGCGCGTTCTCTATGGTCTGTAAGATTGATTCTGGCCTGAAAGGTTTAGAAACATAATCAAAAGCTCCTTCTTTCATCGCATTCACAGCCATACTTATTTCAGCATAACTGGTCATTACTATCACCTGTGTAGAAGGGTTTTCAGTTTTAACATTTTTAAGAATCTCGAGGCCATCATTGTCTGGTAATCTTACATCGGTAAGTACCAGGTCATATTTATCTGAAGAAATTTTCTTAAAGGCCTCAGATGCTGAATAAACCAGTGCTACCTTGTAATCCCTTTTTTCCAGAAAGGTTTTTAACATGGTTCCAAATGCCACATCATCCTCAACGACCAAAACTTTAGACATAGATTAATTTTAAAAAGATTAACAAAGGTAACAATCTTTAAATCATTAGTTTTTAAAAGAAAACATAAAAAAAGAGAGGTTGCTGTACAACCTCTCTTTTCTGGCAATTTGTGGTTATATAATTGCCTTTAACTAATTCCCATTTAACAGATTTTCCGATTACACTTCCATAAACAAGCAAAAAAGTGACCTATAGTGTTAGTTTTTTGGTTGTTTCATCAGGTTATACTCCGATAAAAAAGAGTCACTTTTTTGCAAGTCTGCCGGGGTAGAATTACTTTCTACTTAGCTTTTTCATTGATCTGTCGCCGCGGAGTTGGTTTCTCCTGTACCGGCAATTTTTATTTAGCTGTCCTGATCTTCTTTTTCCAGCCACTTACCATCCTGGTCTACATAGACCTTTTTGGTTTCTCCATTTACATCAAGTTTCAACTTATAGACTTTTTTCTCATCCTTAGTTTTCACCCATGCTTCAGAAGTTGTTGCTCCATTATAATCTGTAGCTACCGCATCTTTTACAGCTTGAGGCAACTCGGCAACATCTACGCTGGCAAATGCCTCCTGCTTCACTTCCATTTCTACAGCTTCAACTTCTTCAATCTCTTCTTCCTGAGCATATGTATTTTGTGTGGCAAAAAACAACGCTCCTACTGTCATAATACTTAATGCAATCTTTTTCATAATCTGTGGTTTTTTGATCTAATTGGTTTGATCTTTAATTAATTATGATATATACAATAGAATAATTGTGCCATTCTCATCAAATTAACGCAAACACCTGTAAAACATATACTTGTTTAAAATCTATAGAGAAAATTTCACAAAATTTTATGTAGAAACCTGTACGAAAATCAACACAAACTGGGGAATTTTCACCTAATGACTCCCTTGATTTCCTGGCCCTAAATAGCGTAAAATAGAAAAGGCTCCAAGATGGAGCCTTTTCAATCCGAAAATCTAAATTATAAAACAGAATAAATTAGTTAGTTGATAATTTATTCCATTCCCAATACTAACCTACTTATTACATTGTAAAAATCATACCACTTGCAATTATGCCCATCTTATTACGTGGAAATACTGAAAAACAAGGCTTTAATAAAATTTGAAAGATTTTAGCCAGAGAAAATTTCCACACAAAAGTTGTAGACTTAACATCACAATTGAGTAAAAATTCCACAGATTTTTATTTCAACGGATCTTTACGATTCGCCTTTATCTCAGATTTTTTCTTTTTGGCTTTCAATCTTTTAAGTTTTGAAGCTTTAGTTGGTTTGGTCTTTTTTCTTGGCTTCTTCTTCTTTAGTGCTTCACCCAACTCAAAAAGAAAGTTCTGAGTCACGATCTCCTTATTTGTGTGCTGACTTCTGGAATCTTCACTCGCCATTTTCAGGACACCATCTTTATTGATACGACCTGAAAGCTTCTTTGAAATTCGTTTCTTTTCATACTCCGATAGGCCTTCAGAACCAGACACATTAAAAGCAATTTCTACTTTGGTGGCTGTTTTATTCGCATGTTGCCCACCCGGGCCAGAGCTTCTAACTGCTTTGTAGTCCAGCTCATTTAGAATAAGCTCCTTATCCATACTATCGAGGCTGATGCGATTCTTTTAACAAGTCTGAGACAGTTTTTACTGGATTAAAAGTTTCTACAGGAACTTCAACAAAAATGGTATTCCATTTTGCCATACCACCATTCCACAAACCAGGTCTTTCAAGAGCCTTCAACGGTTTTCCGTCCTTTGTTTTATCGGCGATAAAGCTCATGTCTTCATCAACATATTCATTGAGATCGTAAGATTCACCTTTATAATCCTTTAATCCGCAAACAATATCTACAGGATTAAAGTGGGTTGCTTCTCTGGCAGTTTTAGCCTGCTCAGGGTTATCGTTATCTATCTGCGCGCCTTCAATGATCTGAAGGGATATTTCGCCATTCTTATCTTTTACCAGGAATGGACCACCTCCGGGCTCTCCTTCATTTTTCACCATTCCACAAACTCTAAGCGGACGATGAAGTTTTTCCTTTAAGTATTCTATAAAAAGGTCTTTTGAAGATGTTCCCTTTATATAAAGTTCTGAATTTAGGAAATCCTGTATTTCGTCTAATTTTTCTGAAGAAACATTGCCTTCTTCCAGGGTCTTTAAATATTCAAAAACTTTCTTCTGAACCTGTAAAAGTTTGCCTCCCAGCATTTTTTTATGATCTACAACACTCTGAACGTTATCTTCAGTTACCACATTATCGATATTCTTAACAAATACGATCTCTTCATCTAGTTGATTCATATTTTCAATAAGAGCTCCATGACCTCCGGGTCTGAAGAAAAGATCCCCATCTTTTGTCCTGAAGGGCTCAAAATTATCATCTACGGCAATGGTGTCGGTTTTTGGATCCTGATAGGAATACTCGATCTCGAATTTCACTCCGGTCTTCTCCTCTACCCTTTCCTGGATCTCTTTCCATTCTCCCTGAAATTTTTCCTTATCTCCTTCAGCTACCGTGAAATGAAGTTTTGCTACACCATCTACATCTATATATTTTGCCGCTTCAAAAAGATGCTCTTCAAAAGCTGTGGCGGTATGGGTACCATATTTATGGAACGGGACCAGTCCTTTAGGTAAATTACTAAGATACAGCCCATCTGAATCCAGAATGGTTTGTACTAGAATTTTATGTTGATGATCATGCGAAAGATCTTCGTAACCGGGATGATTCTCTTTTGCTAGCTTTAAAGCCCTATCATAAAATGGAAGATTATCTGAGTGGTTGAAAAACCTTTGCAGATCTGCATCTTCCTTTTCATCTAGATATCCTCGTAAATTATCATTTTCAGGATCAAATTCATCTGCGAAATTATGCAAGGCTTTGAACATCCTGGTCGCGGCACCAGAAGCTGGCACAAATTTTAAAATGCTATGGTTCTCTTTTTCAGAATCGTAAAATTCTATTAACTGATGCTTTTCTGTGGAATCTATTCTGCTTATACCTTTTCCTACCGTTGCGGCCTCAGTAATATTTACTTTAATATTACCCCGCTTGAAAATGGCAATCTGTTCTTCTACTTCCTTTGTGGTTAATCCTTTTTCTTCAATCTGAAGAATATCCTTCTCACTGAAATTCACGTCTCTCTACTTTTTAATAGTTGGTTTATTTTATTCACTGCGATCTTTAATCGCGTTTCCCGGTCTCCTTTCAAAATCAAATAGGGTTTTTGATGTTGATCTAGAGCTTTTTGAAATCTTTGAAACATTCCCTCACGATCGTGAGGTTTATCCCTTAGATCATCTGGAGTCCAGGGAACATCAATATACGTTAAAAAGTAGAGATGGTAGTGGTTGTTTAACGCATGTTTAAGAAGTTGAGGGTCACAATAGCCCTCGTAATAAGCTTCAGAATAAACTTTAAGTTCAAGTAAGTCTGTATCGCAAATAAGAAGTTCTTCGGCTTTTCTGGCCTGTAAGTTTTCTGCCTGCATCTGGCCCTTTGCAATTGGAATAATATCGCGGGGTTCACAAATACGTTTTTCAGAATCCCATACCTTCTGAAGATACTCCCGCATATATTCCTTTACCATAGGGGCATTGAAATATTCTGCCAGGTCTTCAGATAAGGTGGTCTTACCCGTGGATTCCGGCCCGAAAAGGACAATTTTTATGCAGGTCGCAGGTCGTTGCGCAAGTTTTTCTTCCATGCTTTATAGCCATAAATAGCAATTATGGTAAATACCAGATATTGCAGACTGGTAAAGGTAAGGCCTTTATAAAAATAGAGCGGAACCGAAATAATATCCCCAATGATCCAGTAGATCCAGTTTTCGATCTTCCGCTTAGCCATTAACCACATTCCTACAAAAAAGATGGCTGTTGTAATGGTATCTACATAAGCCGTCCAGTTATTCCATTTATCAAAATATTCATAAACCGCGAAAACAAAAATGAGCGTGGCTATAAAAATGAATACCGATTGAATTTGTTCCCCCCTGGTGGTGCTTGTGATAGGAGTATAATGTTCAGGATCCACTTTTCTGGTCCAGATATACCAGCCGTATATGCTCATTGAAAAATAATAAGCGTTGATCATCATATCCCCTAACAGTTGCCATTGCCAAAGCAGATATACAAAGATCATCGTACTTACGATCCCGGTGGGATAGACAAGAATATTGTTCTGTTTGGAATACCATACCGAAAGAAAACCAAAGATCACCGCGATGATCTCAAGAATTATAAATAAAGTAGGATATCCAGAATACTGATCAAAGAAAAAATCAAAAATCGGCTGCATAATCGCTACGATCAGATTTTACGATTTTTACATACATCAATCCACGATCTATCGCTTCAAAGGCATTTTTGATCTCTTTATTTAATAAGCCCATCACCTCATCATAATCTCCATAAACTTGGGTGCTTAAAGGATTTTCCTTTACCGTGAGACCGGATTCTCTCATCTTCTTAATGAAATTTATGATCGCTGGTTCATAATCATCCTGAATAGGAGTAAGCGTAAGTTCTACTGAAATGTTCATAGCATTATATTTTGCCCACCAAATCTAGCCATTTTCTTTTGAAATTCTGAATCACGCAACCATTCCTGCTTTTTTGCATCTTAATCAAAACGCTTTCTATGAAATTTCGATCGCTTTGGATCATTTTCTCTAGCTTTATTTTATTGACATCCTGTGAAAATGATGAAATAGAGTCAGAATGGGTAGATGTTACTGTGATAGGTGAAGCAGTTGACTGCAGGGAGAATTGGATTATAGAATATGAGGATCCGGTTTCAAATGATGGGTTTGACAGATTTCAGGAAATAGGCCTTCCTTCAGAATATAAAACAGAAGGCCTGGAATTAAATCTGAGGATCAGAGATCCGAAAAAAGAAGAAAGCTTTCCATGTACCTCCTTAGGAATGAGTTATCCTCTTAAAGTGATCCTGGAAGCTAAAAGAGAATAGAAAGATTTATCTCATGGAGTGAATCCCTATCATGTTACCTTCGGTATCCTTAGCCAAACTGATAAAACCATATTCCCCAATAGACATTTTTGACCTTACCAGCTCACCGCCAGCCTCTTTAACTCTTGCTTCCTCAACACTACAATCCTCACTTCCAAAATATACGATCGTACTATTCCCTCCAGCTTTCACGTCTTTAACATGAACCAGGGCTCCTGAAGTTTTCCCTTTAGAATCCATATCGCCTGGAAATGCAAGCATTTGAAAATTTTCTTCTGTAGGATCTCCCAATGGGGAAAGTTCTGTCTTAAATACTTTTTCATAAAAGCTCTTTGCTCGGTCCAGGTCGTCCACATATATTTCAAACCAAACCACCGGATTTTCAGTTTTCATAATTTACTGATTAAGTGTTAGATATACCTAAATTTAAAATTTTGAATTGGTTTTAATAGTAGAGTTTTTGCTAGTTTTTTGTCATGTAGGACAGTTTTGTCCTGCGCTCAGGATGATATTTAAAAAGTAAGGTCATTCTGAACTCTGAGCATTTCTGGAGACCCTAAAACAAGTTCAGGGTGACGGGAAAAAAATTTTTAATGAAATAAGAAAACTGTTCTGAGCCTATCTAAATGATATTAATCGAAAGTACCATCCTCAAAAGCAGTCCCAACCACCACAAGATCAGCTCCGGCCTCATACGATAACTGAAGTTGTTGTGTGCTGCGGATGCCTCCTCCTACGATTACAGGAATACTTAAAGATTTTTTTACCGCATTGATTATTTCAGAAGAAACCGGCTTCTTTGCTCCACTTCCAGCTTCCAGATAGATGAGTTTCTTTCCTGAATATTGCCCGGCAAGTGCCGTATTCACAATTTGCTGAATATCGCTTTGCGCCAGGGGAATGGTATTGCTAACTCTTTGAACTGAAGTTTCCCTTCCACCATCTATCAGAATATAACCGGTAGGAATGATCTCGAGATTCGTATTTCTTATCTTTTCTACAGAACGCACTTGTTGTTCGATCAGAAACTCTGGATTTCTTCCAGAGATAAGACTTAAAAAAAGCAAGGCATCGGCATGAAGGGAGATCTGGCTGTGGTCTCCCGGAAAAAGTATAACTGGTAATCCAGATAAATTTTTGATCGCTTTTACAACTTCGCAAGTCCTGCCTTCTTCCACCATACTTCCACCCACAAAAATATGTGTAGTGAATTTTGGTAATTTCTGAATGAACTGGAAAGCATTCTTTTCTTCAAACTTATCCGGGTCTATAAGAACTGCCAGCAGTTTTCGTTTTTCATAAGCCGCCTCTTCAATTTCTTCCAGATAACTTTGGATCTCTACCATCAGGCTTTCGGTTTACAATTGGAAGGCATGGCATACACGCAAGTGAAATTCTCAAATTCCAGGAATTTTACATCGAACCACCTATCGATCCCATTATACCTCACGTGAGTGGTCGTTTTATAATCATCGAAATCGAAATCGATCACATTGATGTGCTGAAGGAATCCGCAACCGGGTTCTGCCAGAATCTTATACACCGATTCTTTAGCACCCCAAACGATGGTTAGTTTTCGAATAAGAGCCTCTTCGTTTGCCAGGGTATGATACTCATCCAGCGGAGTGAACTTATTAGCGATTTTCAGGATCTTTTCACGCTGTTTTTCAATGTCTATCCCCACATCTTTATCGCTGATGATGATCGCCGTGAAATTGAAGGAATGTGTGATAGAGATATATCTATCATCCTTAAGATGCGGTTTCCCGTGATCGTCATAGTAAAGATCATGATCCTTATAGCCGGCTTCAGCCATTAAATGCCTGATGCTCATAAAACCACGGCGATGAATTTCAGACTTCATACCGTCAACCCTTCTCTGGCAATGATCGGTTAATTCGATACCGTTAGATAACCATTCAAGGGATTCTTCCACCTTCCAAATGAAGACTTTAGTAAGTTCATCAACTGTTATTGTTTTATAAAGAGGCATAAAATTTCTAAGCTTTTCCTTATTTTTGCAAGCACAAAAATTGCTAATATTCAAATATAATAATATGTCAACTAAAACAGTACCGTATACCGCCTATAAAGTAAAAGATATTGAGCTTGCAGAATATGGACGCCGTGAAATAGAACTTGCTGAAGCTGAAATGCCAGGTTTAATGGCACTTCGTGAGGAGTATGGAGAATCCAAGCCACTTAAAGGAGCGAGAATTGCGGGTTGTTTGCATATGACCATTCAGACTGCTGTTCTTATTGAAACTCTTGTTGCTCTTGGTGCAGATGTAACCTGGAGTTCTTGTAATATTTTCTCTACTCAGGATCACGCTGCTGCTGCAATTGCTGCTGCCGGAATCCCGGTTTACGCCTGGAAGGGAATGACCGAAGAGGAATTCAACTGGTGTATCGAGCAAACTCTTTTCTTTGGAGAAGAGCGTAAGCCTTTAAATATGATCCTTGATGACGGTGGAGATCTTACCAATATGGTTCTTGATGAATATCCTGAGCTTGCTGAAGGCATCAAAGGACTTTCTGAAGAAACCACTACAGGTGTTCACAGACTTTATGAGCGTATGAAAAAAGGAACTCTTCCTATGCCTGCGATCAACGTGAATGACTCTGTGACCAAGTCGAAATTCGATAACAAATATGGATGTCGTGAGAGCGCGGTAGATGCGATTCGTCGTGCAACCGATGTAATGCTTGCTGGAAAAAGAGTTGTTGTTTGTGGATATGGTGATGTTGGAAAAGGAACTGCTCAGTCTTTTAAAGGTGCAGGTTCTATTGTAACAGTTACTGAAATTGATCCTATCTGTGCGCTACAGGCTGCAATGGACGGTTTTGAAGTGAAGAAACTTGAAACTGTACTTCCTAAAGCTGATATCGTGATCACTACAACAGGAAATAAAGACATTGTTCGCGGAGAGCATTTTGAAGCGATGAAAGACAAAACGATTGTTGCCAACATTGGTCACTTTGATAATGAGATCGCGGTTGCCTGGTTGAACCAGAACCACGGAGATTCTAAAGTAGAGATCAAGCCACAGGTAGACAAGTATACTATCAACGGAAAAGATATTATCCTTCTTGCTGAAGGTCGTTTAGTAAACCTTGGATGTGCCACAGGTCACCCAAGTTTTGTGATGAGTAACTCATTCACAAACCAGACCCTTGCACAAATGGAGCTTTGGAACAATACAGATAAATACAAGAACGAAGTGTATATGCTGCCTAAGCATTTAGATGAAAAGGTTGCTAAACTTCACCTGGAAAGAATTGGTGTGGAGCTTACAGAACTTAAACCAGACCAGGCTGAATATATCGGAGTTGAAGTGGAAGGACCATTCAAACCTGAATACTACAGATACTAGTCAGATTTTGATCTGATAAATTAAATATTAAAAAAAGCTCCGCAATTAGCGGGGCTTTTTTTATTCATATTTCGGAATTCCTTTTCCCAGAATAAAGTCCCTTTCAATTAGAGTCATTCCGTTGGTCTGCTGAAGCTTTACAATACCATTACTCCCTCGTGGTGGATCTTCCATGTGATCACTGGTAAGCAAAGGATCATCTTCAAAGAAATAGGCAGATGCATAATAATATTTACCATCGGGCTCCAGGATTATAGGATGAATGTGAGCCGGATTACTACCATCTGGATAACTTCCCGGAACCTGAGTATAAAAAGTATAACTTCCATCCCCTGCAGTTTTTATCCAGCCCCGAAGATAGCCGTGCCTTTTAGCCCAATCCTCCTCATCCCCCCTGGTAGGATAGATCCCATTTGCGTTGGTATGATGAATATAGAGAATAACATTTTCTGCCGGTGTCCTGCCATCCTCCTTATAAATAGTTCCGGTTACTTTGAGTTTATTTTCTGCGGAATTAAATTCCGGAAGAGTATCTACAGCATTTAGATCCTGAGTTCCATATTCAAGGACGGCCTCACAACCCTCGCAGAACCCACCAACTAATGTATAGTTTTTATTCTCCTGTGATCTGGCACAGGAATTTAGCAAAAAGAGAAAACAGAAAATTACCAGGCGAAGATCCATTTTATAACTGTTTCCTCTAAAAGTAGTTAAAGTTTGATTATCAGTCAATTAGAAAAACAAAGGAGACATTAGTATGAAACTACTCAAATTGACCGGTGAAAAATATCATTTAATCCAATAACTCATATCTTCTTACCACATTTTACTGATTTTAAGTAAATTATAAACTAAACTAAAACCGACCAATATGAAACCATTAACATTCTTAACAGTATTCGTACTGCTTTTAATTAGTAGCTGCAATGACGGAAAGAAAGAACCGGAAAACATGGCTGAACAGGCTGAAGTCCGCGATCCCGCAGAAGCAAATAAACAATGGATAGATGCGTGGAACAGGAATAATCCTGGAGAACTGGACACGCTTACTGCCACAGATGCAGTACTTTACATGGAAGGCCAGGCTTTTAATGGAGATAGTATACGTAGCTGGTATAAAAATGCCGCGCCTATGATGAAAGATCTGAAAACCAATCCGGAAGTTGAATATGTTAACAGTGATGTGGCCTACGAGGCCGGAACCTACAGCCACGGAGTTAAAAATGACAGTTTGAACATCGTCTATGAGGGCACCTATACTTTTATCTGGAAGAAAAAGAAGAATGACTGGAAACTAGCGGTAATGAATATTGCGGGAAATGAAGGGGATACCACTAACACCAATATGGAAGACGTTAAAGACCCTCAGTAAAATATCAAAAAAGCTCCTTCTATTCTGAAGGAGCTTCTGTATTTTAATTAAGTGAAGTCTGAAAATTCTTCATCATCTTATAAATGCATTTAAAAACTAATTTTCTTTTTTTCTTGCGCGGACCTCTTTCGAAGCGGAATTTTATAAATTTTCCTCCGGGTTCATCAGTAGAAAACTGATAATTAGTGCCGTCCAGCACGAACCTCGTCTTTTCTGAAAATATAAATTCTGATACGTATTTCTTTACCAACCTGCGTTTACCTGAAGAACCTTTCATAATATTTTGGTTTTTGGTTAGAACTATTAAGGTACGAAAAAAAACCTATCGTATTATTTCAATTATTTCTACCTCCTATTTTTTAACGCTCCTTCTACATCTTCATCCGGAATAATTTCATAATTTTGGAATATTTCCAATTAAAAGGAATTATTCCTATTTATGAAAAATGTAAAGTCTATTATTCACCTGGATTTGGACACCTTTTTTGTTTCGGCAGAAAGGCGTTTGGATTCAAAATTAAATAACAAACCGCTTATCGTAGGCGGGCTGGGAGACCGTGGTGTGGTAGCAGCCTGCAGTTATGAAACCCGTAAATTCGGCGTACACTCGGGCATGTCCATGAAAGTCGCGAGGCAGCTTTGTCCGCAGGCTGTTGTTATCAAAGGGAATGCTTCCACCTATACCAGATTCTCCCATGAAGTCACCGAGATCATTCGCAGTAAAGTACCCTCATTTGAAAAGGCCAGTGTAGACGAGTTTTATGCAGATCTCACCGGAATGGACCGGTTTTTTGGAATTACCCAGTTCGCGAAAGAACTTCAGGAAACTATTCTGAAAGAAACACATTTGCCTATTTCTTTCGGACTCTCACAGAACAAAGTCGTTTCAAAGATCGCGACCGGAGAAGGAAAACCCTATGCGCAGAAGATCATAGAAGCAGGTACCGAAAAAGGATTTCTGGCGCCGCTTGCCGTTAACAAGATCCCGATGATCGGGAACAAAACCTTTCAGAAATTACTCAATCTGGGAGTACGAAGAATTGAAACTATCCAGAAGATGCCCGTAGAAGTGCTTGAAAGCGTTCTGGGTAAGAATGGGCGAACCATCTGGAAAAGAGCCCACGGAACTGATAATCCGCCCATCATCCCTTTCCATGAGCGCAAGTCTATTTCTACTGAGCGTACTTTTAACCGGGATACTATAGACATGATACGACTGCACGGCACCCTCGTTGCCATGGCCGAAAGCCTGGCTTACCAGTTAAGACGAGGCAACAAGCTCACCTCGAATGTAAGTGTCAAGATCAGGTATTCAGATTTTCAAACCTACAGCAAGCAGGTGAAGATCCCCTACACCAGTGCAGATCATATCCTCATTCCAAAAGTGGAAGAATTGTTCCGCCAGCTTTATACCCGCCGGTTGCTTATAAGACTTATTGGGGTTCGTTTCAGCGGGCTTGTAGGCGGACATTATCAGATCAACCTTTTTGATGATTCTGAAGAGATGCTGAATCTTTATGATTCACTGGACAGGATCAAGAACCGGTTTGGGGAACACAGTGTGATGCGGGCGATTTCGATGGATGCAAAGACGATCGGCAGAATGGGGAATCCGTTTAACGGAGAACCTCCGGTGGTGCTGGCGCACAGGAAACAATGAATCAATGAACAATGGTCAATGAACAATAAACAGATTTAGGAAGGGCGAGCTGAATTGAAAATGAAGAATTGAAAATGGGTAATGAGATGCTTCGACTGCGTTCAGAATGACAAAATACTGAGATTGCCAACCGAGAACTGAGAACTGAAAAATGTACTTAAACTGTCATACATATTACTCCTTACGCTACGGGACATTTCCGGTTCAGGAACTCTGTGCTCTGGCACGAAAGAATGGAGTAAAACAACTCGCGGTGACCGATATCAACAACACTTCAGCCTGTCTTGAATTTATCAAATTAAACAAAGAAACAGAGGTTAAAGCCATCATCGGGATCGATTTTAGAAACGGAGTAGACCAGAAATATATAGGGATTGCAAAGAATAATGAAGGTTTCCGGCAGTTGAATGAACATCTCTCTAGCCACCTACATAAAAAAAAAGAATTTGAAACCGAAGCTCCGCTCCTCCCCGACTGTTTTGTTATTTATCCGTTTGAAAAAATAGCGGCCCTGAAAAAGAAAGATTTCAGAAGCAATGAGTTCATAGGCGTTTCTATAGATAACCTTAGAAAATTAAAATTTTCGGTATACAGAAAACTGGAAGATAAACTGGTAGTTCTTCAAACGGTGAGTTTCCGGGACAAAAAAGATTATAACGCGCATCGCCTGTTGCGGGCTATAGACAATAATACTTTACTAAGTAAACTTCCCGAAACTGAGCAAGGTTCCTTTTCTCATCAAATGATCCCGGAAACTGAACTCAGAAAAGAATTTGAAGATTTCCCCCACATTCTTGAAAATACTCAAAACCTCATCGATTCCTGTAATGTAGATTTCGAATTTGGCCGCGGGCAGAATCGCAATTTACTGGTGGCCGGGAAAAGTACTGAAGAAGACATAGAAAAGATCCAAAGCCTGTGTTATCAGAAATTACCTGAAAAATATCCCGATGCCAGTGAAGAAGTCCGCACAAGGCTGAAGAAAGAGCTTGATACCATTATAAAACTTGGGTTCGTTTCATACTTTTTGATTAATCTCGACATCGTAAATTACGCCCGCTCCCAGAATTATCCTTTTGTAGGCCGGGGTAGCGGGGCAAATTCCATCGTCGCCTATATTCTGGGCATTACCAATGTAGATCCTATTGAACTGGACCTGTATTTTGAACGTTTCATAAATCCCAACCGGAGTTCTCCTCCTGATTTTGATATCGACTTTTCCTGGAAAGACCGGAATGATGTGACCGATTATATTTTCCGAACTTATGAGAATACTGCTTTGATGGGTACTTACGTGACCTTTAAAAGCAGGGCCGTTGCCCGGGAACTGGGGAAAGTCTTCGGTCTGCCTAAAGAAAATATCGACAAGCTTTCTTCAGGTTTTTTTGAATATAAACAACTGGATCACCTTGAAAAACTGGTGATCAAGTACAGCAGGCTTATAGAAGGCTTTCCTAATTACCTGAGTGTTCATTCCGGCGGAATTCTTATCCTGAATGATTCCGTATTTAATTATGCCGGAACATTTTTGCCTCCGAAGGGTTTTCAAACTATCCAGATAGACATGAACATTGCTGAAGATGTGGGCATCCATAAGTTTGATATCCTCGCCCAGCGTGGACTCTCCAAGATCACTGATGCCATTGAGATCATAAAACAGAATCAGCCCGATGCAGAAATAGAAGATATTGAAAACATCAAAGCTTTCAAGGAAGATCCTGCCATCAATGATCTTTTAAAGGTTGGCGACTGCATGGGGGTTTTCTATGTAGAATCACCGGCAATGCGCGGACTACTCACCAGGTTGCAAACCAACAATTACATGAACCTGGTGGCGGCCAGCTCGGTAATACGGCCTGGTGTTTCCAGCGCGGGAATGAAAGAAGAGTTTATCAGAAGGCACCGTGATCCTGAACTCAGAAAACAGGCGCACCCTGTCATGTATAAGATCATGAAGGATACTTATGGTGTTATGGTCTATCAGGAAGATGTGATGAAAGTAGCCCACATATTCGCCGGACTGGACCTGGATGATGCCGATGTGCTGCGCCGCGGAATGAGCGGAAAGAAAACCTCCAAAGGACAGATGGAGAAGATCGAAAAGACCTTCAGAAAGAATTGTAAAGACAGAGGCTACAGTAAAGAACTAACAAGCGAGGTCTGGGAACAAATATCTTCTTTCGCCGGTTACGCCTTCCCTAAAGGGCATTCAGCCTCCTACGCCGTGGAGAGTTACCAGAGTTTATATCTCAAAAAATATTTTCCGCTGGAATTTATGGTCGCAGCTATTAACAACGGAGGCGGTTTTTATGATCTGCAGACGTATATCCAGGAGATCAGAAAATGTGGAGGTAAGATCCATGCTCCGTGTATCCACAAAAGTGATCATCCCAATACGATCTATGGTAAGGACATCTACCTGGGATTTGGCTACATTAAAGAACTGGAAGCTAAAACCATTCAACAGATCCTGGAGAACAGGCAGTTCTTAGGACCTTTCCAATCACTGGATGATTTTATAGATCGCATCTATATTTCTATTGAACAGCTTAGCCTCTTACTAAAGATCAATGCCTTTAGGTTTACGGGAATAGACAAGCATGAACTTTTATGGAAAGCATATTTTAAACTTCATAATAGCAAACCCAAAAGTAGCCAGGCTTTACTATTCAAACCCCAGCACAGAGATTTTGAGCTTCCGGAATTTGAATATTCAAAGCTTATAGAAGCCTATGACCAGATGGAATTACTGGGATTTCCTCTCTGTAATCATTTTGAACTCTTGCGAGAACCTGTTAGTAGCACTATCAAAGCAAAAGATCTTAAAGATCATATTGGCCAGGACGTTGAGATCTATGGGAATCTTATAAACTCGAGAAAGACGGGCACATCTAATGGTAAATACATGTATTTTGGAACTTTCTATGATGTAGACGGGGATATTTATGACGTGGTTCTTTTTCCTAAAGTCGCTGAAAAATATCCGCTCAGGAGCCGGGGTATCTATAAATGTTTCGGAAAAGTGATGTATGACCTTGGCTATATTTCATTAGATGTAAAATGGATATCCAGGCAGGCTACCCAAACCGATCCGAGGTTGGTGGAAACCGTTTTTAAAGTTGGGAATTAAGATAAACACATCGACTGCGATCAGTGTGACCTAAAATTTATCAGACTCATATTTCTTCGCGATAGCATCTACACAGTTGATACCATCTATCGCCGCAGATATGATCCCACCGGCATAACCAGCACCTTCCCCACAAGGATAAAGACCTTTTACCTCAACATGCTCAAGAGTTTCAGGATTACGAGGTATTAGAACCGGAGAAGAAGTCCTGCTTTCCGGCGCATGTAATACCGCTTCATTCGTGTAATAACCCTTCAGTTTTTTACCGAATTGCACGAAAGCTTTTCGTAATCTACGGGCGATAAGGTCTGGTAAAACCTTATTCAGGTCTACACTTACGATTCCCGGCTGATAAGAAGTTTTAGGAAAATCTCCTGAGACCTTACCTTCCACAAAATCTTTCATACGCTGTGCCGGAACCCGCTGAGTTTTCCCGGCAGCCTCCCAGCAATTCTTTTCAACTAATTTCTGGAAATCGAGACATACAAAAGGATCATCTGGCTTGTAATTGGGAAGATCTGATGGTTCTATACTCACCACGATACCTGAATTTGAATAAGGATTATTACGCTTGCTTGGGCTCCATCCATTGGTAACCACTTCCTCCTGCTCTGTAGCGCAAGGCGCGATAATTCCCCCGGGACACATACAGAATGAATAAACTCCCATCCCTTCTACCTGCTCCACCAGACTATAGGATGCCGGCGGTAAATAAGGATTATTGTCGTCACCATGATACTGGATCTTATCTATCAGTTTTTGCTGGTGTTCTATACGTACACCCAAAGCAAAAGGTTTAGCTTCTATCTTGATATTCTTATCATGCAGCAAATAAAAAATATCCCGGGCCGAGTGCCCTGTTGCCAGGATCACTTCATCAAAAGTATACCACTTTTCAACATTGATCTCTATACTTTCTATGCGATTGTCCTTTAATCTAAGATCGGTAAGTTTGGAATTGAAATGTACCTGTCCACCAGCTTCGATGACAGCTTCCCGCATTGCGGTAATGATCTTAGGTAATTTATTAGTTCCAATATGAGGATGCGCATCTACCAGGATATCGGGATCGGCACCAAATTCTACGAACCACTCCAGCGCCTTAAGCACATTTCCGCGTTTCTTGGATCGCGTATACAATTTTCCATCTGAGTAAGTTCCTGCACCTCCTTCACCAAAGCAATAATTAGATTCAGGATTTACCGTTTGTTCCTTATTGATCCTGGCGAGATCATGCCGCCTGGCCCTGACATCCTTTCCGCGTTCAAAAACAACAGGCTTAAGTCCTGCTTCAACTGCACGTAACGCGGCATATAAACCAGCAGGACCAGCACCAATAATGGCAATTTCCCTAGCATCTGCTACATCCTGAGGTATAAAAGGCGGGATCACCTTTTTTTCTCCATATTTCCATATTTCTACCTGAAGATTGAATCTTACCGGTTTATTTCGGGCATCTATAGAACGCTTTCTAATTCGCCAGTCTCCAATATCGTCTTTCCTGATATTGGATTTCTGAACTACTCTGTTCAGCAAGAGATGATTATCCTCAAGTTCATGTGGCAATGCCGTAATTTGTACTAATGTGCTCATAGGCTCCAAAGATAAGACGGATTTTTCCTAAAATTTAAAATTACCTAATTTCAGAAAAGTCCAATCTTCATTAACTATTCCTTAGAATCCTATATTTGTAAAAAAAAGAATGTCTTTAAAGAAGCTATTAAAAGAAAAAGGATATCATCGCATCAAGATGAAATACACCAAAACGAATCATCTTGAAGTGGTTGCTAAGATCAACAATATCGAAGGCAATTTTATTCTGGACACAGGTGCTTCCAGTACCTGTGTAGGCATTGAATCTATTGAGCATTTCGAACTGCTTTCAGAAGACAGCGACATTAAAGCTGCCGGAGCCGGAGCTACAAATATGCTTACACAGGTCTCCCAGAAAAATAGTCTGCAAATAGATAACTGGAAAAAGAAAAAGGTGGACCTTGTGGTTTTTGATCTTAAACATGTGAACGAAGCGCTTACCAATCATAAGGCCGAAAAAGTACACGGTATTATTGGTGCCGATATCCTCAAAAAAGGGAAAGCCGTAATTGACTACAAGAACAAAGCTTTATTTTTGAAATAAGGGAAAAATCCCCTTTGACTCACGATCTTATTAAACCTAGATTTGAGTGTTATTAATAATAAAAGGAAATATCATCAAAACTAAAGCTTACTCTCAGATCCTATTTGTAATCCTAGCCATTCTAGTAGTAAGCACTTTAGCTTTGAACATAATTCGTTTGTTAGTTTTGTTTTAATTTTCGTTAGAATAAAAAAGGGGTTCGCAATGTGAACCCCTTTTTTTATTTATACCTGCTGGAAAAATCTATAATTCCAGAGCTCTTTTCACATCATTATCCATCAATAACTCTTCAGGATTTTCCAGTGCTTCTTTAACGGCTACAAGGAATCCAACAGATTCTTTCCCATCAATAATTCTGTGATCATATGATAAAGCCACATACATGATTGGTCTTATTTCCACGTGACCATCGATCGCTACCGGTCTTTCCACAATATTATGCATTCCAAGGATCGCACTTTGAGGAGGATTAATGATCGGTGTTGAAAGCATAGATCCAAATACTCCACCATTAGTGATAGTAAAGGTACCTCCAGTCATTTCATCTACGGTGATCTTTCCATCACGAGCTCTAAGCGCAAGACGCTTCACTTCTGCTTCAACTCCCCGGAAGCTTAAATTTTCAGCATTTCTAATTACCGGAACAGTTAGACCTTTAGGCCCGGAAACGGCAATACTGATATCTTTATAGTCATAGCTCACCTGGTAATCTCCGTCTATCATTGAATTCACTGCAGGATATTCGTCTAAAGCACGAATAACGGCTAAAGTGAAGAAAGACATAAACCCAAGGCTTACACCATGTTTATCTTTAAACTCTTCTTTATATTTCTTTCTTAGTTCGAAGATAGGAGACATATCTACTTCGTTAAAAGTAGTTAGCATCGCCGTATCATTCTTAGCACTAACCAAACGCTCTGCCAGTTTACGGCGGAACATAGACATTTTTTTCTTTTCTTCTCCTCTGGTTCCTGTTCCTGGAGTTCCCATGGAAGCTTTAGCTTCTACAGCATCCTCTTTAGTCACACGACCATCTCTGCCGGTTCCCTTAACATCTTTAGAAGAAATACCTTTTTCATCAAGGATCTTTTTAGCTGCTGGTGAAGGACTTCCAGTAGCATAGGTATCCTGCTTCTGCTTAGGAGTGCTGGATTTAGAAGGCTCTTCTGTCTTAGCATCTGCTTTATCACTGTCCTTTTTATCTTCCGTCTTTTCCTGACGTTCTTTTTCTTCCTCTTCTGCAGGCTTGTCATCTGAGCTATCTCCGCCACCCGGCTTTTCAGCTTCGGTGTCTATAAGACAAACTACCTCACCTACCTCAACCACATCGCCTTCTTCAGCCTTAAGTGTGATAATACCACTGGCTTCTGCCGGAAGCTCCAACGTAGCTTTATCACTGTCTACTTCGGCAACTGCCTGATCTTTTTCAACGTAATCCCCGTCTTCTACCAGCCACTGGGCTATTTCAACTTCAGTGATGGATTCCCCGGGTGAAGGAACTTTCATTTCTAAGGCCATGATTGTTATCTATTTAGTCTCCTGAATTCTCAGGAAAATGATTCTTAATTATTTTCTTCTTCTTTTAAATTCTTATCGAAAACACTGTTGATCACGCGCTCATGACGTTTCTTGAAACGCACTGAACTACCGGCAGCAGGGGATCCGTAGAATTTACGGCTGCATACTCTAAATTTACGCGACTCTTCAAAATGTAGTAATAAGTGACTGTAAGCCCCCATGTTTCTAGGTTCTTCCTGCGCCCATACTACATCATCAGCATTCTTATATTTATCCATTATCTCTCTCATGCTTGAGCTAGGTAATGGGAATAATTGTTCTATTCTTACCAGAGCAACATCATTTCTTTCATTATCTTCTCTATGCTTTAACAGATCGTAATAGAATTTACCTGTACAGAAAACAAGAGTTTTTATCTTCTCCACATCTGCTTCAGCGTCATCTAAAAGAGGTTGGAAACTTCCATTGGCAAACTCCTCTTTAGTAGATATCACTTTTGGGTGACGAAGAAGACTCTTCGGCGTGAAAATTATCAGAGGTTTTCTGAATTCAGCCTTCATCTGTCTTCTTAAGATATGGAACATGTTGGCTGGAGTTGAAATATCTGCCACATACATATTATCCTTAGCACAAAGCTGAAGGAAACGCTCCATTCTACCTGAAGAGTGTTCTGCTCCCTGACCTTCATATCCATGAGGTAGCAGCATCACTAGTCCATTTTGTAATTTCCATTTATCCTCTGCAGCTGAGATATACTGATCTATCATGATCTGGGCACCGTTCACAAAATCTCCGAACTGAGCTTCCCAAATTGCCAGTGTCGTTGGGCTCGCCATAGCATAACCATAGTCAAAACCTACCACCCCATATTCTGAAAGCAGGGAATTATATATAAAGAAATCTCCGTCTCTGTCTTTTATATTGTTATGAAGAATGATCTCTTCTTCGCTGTCTTCAACTTTCACAACAGCATGTCTGTGAGAGAACGTACCACGCTCACTATCCTGACCACTAATTCTTACATTATATCCTTCAGTCATCAAGGATCCATAAGCAAGATGTTCGGCCATAGACCAATCCAGCTTATTATCTTCGAAATACATTTTCTTTCGGCCGTCGATTATCTTCTGGATCTTTCTCATGAACTTTTTACCTTCCGGTAATTGAGAAATCGCTTCAGCTACTTTATCAAGTTTTTCCAGATCGAATGTGGTATCCACATCTTTCATCATCTCATCTTCCTGCACGTTCTGGAAGCCATCCCATTCATCTTGCATAAAAGGGGTGATCCTCGTGGTTTCTTCCTTTCTGGAATCTTCCAGCTTTTCTTCTAATGCTGCCTTGTAGGTATCCTCAAGTTTTTTCAGATATTCATCATCTGCTATACCCTCTTTCTTTAGCTTCTCAAAATAAATATCGCGGGCATTTTCATGCTTTGAGATCGCTTTATATAATTTAGGTTGGGTAAACCTAGGCTCATCTCCTTCATTATGTCCATACTTCCTATAACCAAGAAGGTCAATGAAAACATCTCTTTTAAATTTCATTCTGAAATCAAGAGCGAAGAGTATCGCGTGTACTACCGCTTCAGCATCATCTGCATTCACGTGAAGTACAGGAGAAAGAGTTACTTTTCCTACATCTGTGCAATAAGTAGAACTTCTTGCATCCAGATAATTTGTAGTGAAACCAATCTGGTTGTTCACCACTATATGTATAGTCCCGCCGGTTTCATAACCTTCCAGCTGGGCCATTTGTACTAATTCATAAACAAGTCCCTGGCCGGCAATTGCGGCATCCCCGTGAACAAGAATAGGTAATACTTTAGAGTTATCTCTTTCGTATCGTCTATCCTGTTTGGCTCGCGCAATACCTTCTACCACAGCTCCCACAGTTTCCAGGTGGGAAGGGTTAGGAGCGATATTGATGTTTATTTCCTTTCCGGTATCTGTTGTGCGGCAGGAAGTCCATCCAAGGTGATACTTCACATCCCCGTCAAAGATATCCTGTTCATAATCTTTCCCGTCAAATTCACTAAAGATATCTTTAGCATTCTTTCCGAAGATATTGGTTAGGGTATTTAATCGTCCACGGTGGGCCATTCCCATTACAAATTCTTCAACTCCTATTTCAGCAGCTTTTTCTATAAGTGCATCCAGAGCCGGAATCAAACTTTCCCCACCTTCCAGCGAGAATCGTTTTTGACCTACATATTTAGTATGAAGAAAAGATTCAAAGGAAACTGCTTCATTAAGCTTCTTCAGGATCTGTTTCTTTTGAGCTTCATCAAATTTAGGATGATTCTCATTGACATTTAATTTACTCTGAATCCACTCTATCTCTTCAGGTTTTCGAATATACATATACTCGATCCCGATAGACTCACAGTAGATCTTTTCAAGATGCCTGATGATCTCCTTTAGAGATGTAGGCCCAATCCCCAAAATATCTCCTGCATTAAATTTGGTATCAAGATCACTCTCTTCAAGACCAAAATTGGAAATATCTAGCGTAGGAGTGTATTTTCTACGATCCCTTACCGGGTTGGTTTTGGTAAATAAATGTCCTCTTGTTCGATAACCGTCAATTAAGCGTATTACCTGAAATTCTTTTATTACGTGTGCTGGTATATCTCCTTCCGCAAAATCTACAGGAGCTTCACTTAATACCTCTTCTGAAACCCCATCTTGTTGCATTCCAAAGTCAAATCCCTGGAAAAAAGCCCTCCAACTGGGCTCTACACTATCAGGATATTTTAAGTATTGATCGTAAAGTTCTGCGAAATATGCAGTATGAGCAGCATTTAGAAATGAAAATCTATCCATAGAATTGAAACAAATGTTTCTTTTGTTTTGAAAACATAGCAAAAATACAATTTTTAAAAAAAACAGCTTGTAGGCATCATGATAATTCTCTATAGGATTATAGGAATTTTAACAATATCTGTAAATGAAGGTATTGTTAACTGATAATTAGTATGTAAGGATAGAGACTAAACCTGACGCTCCATTAACATTTTGCCAAAGCTTCGTAATGGAATTTTTTTCTCTTCTGGCAATTCAATTTTATCGAGGATCTTAAAGGCTTTATCGGTATAATTTTCAATTTCCCTTCGGGTAAGTTCTGCAGCGCCACTACTTTCAAAAAGAGCTTTAACCGCCTCTATTTTTCCAGAATTCTCTGCAGGAGAAATAGTGTATAAATGCTCCAGTTGTAAGGCTTCGCTTGTATTTGCCAGTTCCAGGGTCTTTAGATAAAGGAAGGTTTTTTTGTTTTCAATAATATCTCCACCGGGTTGCTTTCCAAAAGTTTCAGGATCTCCAAAAGCATCCAGGTAATCATCCTGCAGCTGAAATGCAATTCCTAACAATCGCCCATATTGATAGATAGCTTCCTTGCACTCTTTCGAAGTCTTTGCCACGATCGCTCCCATTTGCAGGGAAGCACCAACCAGAACAGCAGTTTTATATTCGATCATCTTTAGATAATCATCGATACTAACATTATCCCTGGTCTCAAAATCTATATCATATTGCTGACCTTCACATACCTGAATGGCAGTTTTTGTAAATAATGAAGATAATTCCTTGAATGTTTCTCCCTCGTAATTTTCAAAAAGCTGATATGCATTAATGAGCATAGCATCGCCAGACAGAATACCGGTATTGACATCCCATTTTTCATGAACGGTCTCCTTCCCTCTTCTAATAGGAGCATCGTCCATAATATCATCATGCACTAGAGAAAAATTATGAAAAACTTCAATTGCCAATGCCGCATCTAGAGCTTTTTTGTAATTACAGTCGAAGATCTCTGTCGCCATAAGAACCAGAACAGGACGCAAACGTTTCCCTCCTTGTTCAAGGATATAAACCATAGGTTCATACAAATTAGCAGGTTCTTTTACTTTGATCTTTTCGTGCAGATAGTCTATTACGGCTTCTCTATACTGGGAAATGGCAAGCATGAAAAAAAAATTTTCCGCTAAAATACCATAAATGCTAGTAATTCAAATTTTAAGCAGATGTTAAATAATGGTAAAACTTAGGAAACTTTTATTGTTTTTAAAGTTTCCGTATGTACTTTTGCCGAAATTTTATATTAAAGTGCAGGAGAAAATATTGCATATCGCAACCGAGATGTTTCTCAATTATGGTTTCAAAAGTGTAACCATGGACGATATCGCCGATAATATGGGGATATCTAAAAAGACCATCTACGCGCATTATTCTACTAAGAATAAATTGGTACAGGCCAGTGGTTCGCATTTGCTTAAGACTATTTCAGAAGGAATAGACGAAATAAGATCAAGAAACCTTAACCCCGTTATAGAGAATTTCGAGATCAAGCAATTCGTGAACCAGCATTTAAAAGGTGAGAAAACCTCCCCTCATTTTCAGTTAAAGAAATACTACCCAAAAGTTTTTGACAAACTTATTGAAGAACAATTTCAGGTACTGGAAAATTGCGTGGGAGATAATATTTCCCGCGGAATCCAACAGGGATATTATCGCAAACAGATTAATGTGCCTTTTGTATGCCGTATCCATTTTGTGGGAATGATGGGTGTGAAAGACAAGGAAATGTTCCCAACAGAACAGTTTACAGAAGAAGATCTAACCGGAGAATTTTTGAATTATCACCTTCGTGCGATCTGTACCCCTAAAGGAATAAAAACTCTAGAAGAATATATTAATAATGAGAAATAGATCCCTAAAGATTTTTAGCTTTTTCATTCTGCTATCCACCGGATTGTTTGCCCAGGAAGAAAGCTCAAAAAGTTACCGCTTCTCTATTGAGGAAGCTATAGAATTTGGAATCGAAAACAATTACCAATCTCAGATCGCAGAAAAGGATGTACAGATCGCCTTAAAACAAAAATGGGAGATCATTGCGCAGGGACTTCCTCAAATAGACGGTGCTGTAGATTATCAGAATTTCCTGAAGCAACCAGTCACTTTATTGCCTGCTGCTGCTTTTGATAATACAGAAAGCACTATAGACATCGTGGAAACTTATTTTGATAATGCTGAAAGGAATGACACTCCGGTAGATGCTCCGGAAGGTTTTATCCCGGTGAGATTTGGAACTAAGCAAAGCGTAAATGCTACCGCGACCTGGAGACAGTTGATCTTCGACGGATCTTATATTGTAGGAATCCAGTCTGTAAAAACATTATTACAGATCTCCAAGAATGCCAAAACCAAGACCGACCTTGAAATTAAAAAATCTATCATAAGCGCTTATGGAAACGTGCTGCTGGCGGAAGAAAGCGTTGATATACTTGAGAAGAACGTAGCAACGGTTCAAAAGAACTATGACGATACCCAGAAGATCTATGAAAATGGTCTTGCAGAGCAGGAGGATGTAGAGCAACTGGAAATAACTCTATTGAGGCTAAAAAATAACCTTAGCAGAAGCGAAAGAATGCGTGCTATTGCTTATGAGCTATTAAACCTCAGCCTTGGTATACCGGTTGAAGATCAGGTAATCCTTACCGACGATCTTGATGGTCTCGCCATGAAATATTATGAGCCGGCAATCCTTGACAGAACTATCCCTATAGAAGAAAATATCGATTACCGAATTGCTAAGAATTCCGCAGAGTCTGCAGAGATACAGGTAAAACTTCAAAAAGCAAAGGCGCTGCCAACCCTTAGTGGTTTCGTGAATTATGGTTACCAGGGATTTGCAGATAGATTCACTTTTCTAAATAGCAGCCAGGAATATTACGGCCAGTCCATTTTAGGAGTGAGTCTTAACATCCCGATCTTCAGCTCCGGAATGAGAAGTTCAAGAACCCAGCAAAGAGAACTCGAATATGAACAGGCTTTACTGGATCTTGAACAAACCGAAAATGATGTGAAACGCCAGATAAATATGGCTAAAAGCGAATATGAGTTCAGTATAGAAAATTATCAGAATGCGGTAAGAAATCTTGAACTGGCTGAAAGGATCGAAAATAAGAACCAGATAAAGTTCTTTGAAGGAATTGCCAGCAGTTTTGAACTTACCGAAGCTCAAAGACAGCTATACAACGCCCAGCAGGAATATCTACAATCTATGCTAGACGTGATCACCGCCAAAGCAGAACTAGAAAATTTACTGGATACAAGAAGTTACAACGATGAAAACTAATCTCCCATTTATACAGAAGAATATGAAAAAATTAATAATACTATTTGGATTATCCCTGGTCCTTATTTCCTGCGGTGGAGAAGCAGAAAACAAATCTATAGACCAGGTACTGGAAAGTGAAGACCTTAGCCAGATAAGGGCCAAAAAGTCTGAACTCAGCAATGAACAGGCTCAGATCGCCGAACAGATAGATCGCCTTGACGAAGCCATTAAAAGACTCGACAAGAATAGAAGGATGGATCTTGTAAGCATACAGACCATTACCGATACTCTTTTCAAGCATTATGCTGAAGTGCAGGGTAATGTCGCTACAGATGAGAATATCATAATCTACCCTGAGTTTTCGGGAATTCTAACCGATGTTCGTGTAAATGAGGGAGACAGAGTTTCCAAAGGACAGGTGCTCGCACGTATCGACGATGGAGGACTTCAGAATGAACTTGCACAATTGGAAGCTCAGGAAAGACTCGCCAAAACTACCTACGAAAGACAGGAAAGACTTTGGGAACAAAATATTGGTTCAGAAATGCAATACTTGGAAGCGAAGACTAATTATGAGGCTTTACAGAGTTCAGTTAACAGATTAAAGTCACAACTGGACAAAACGGTAGTTAGAGCTCCCTTCAGCGGAGTGGTAGATGAAGTGATAAGCGAGCAGGGTGAAGTAGTAAGCCCCGGCCAGAATCAACTTTTCAGACTTATAAGCCTTGATAAAATGTATGTTGAGGCCGATGTGCCGGAGAATTATCTAAGTAAGATTTCTAAAGGAACTGAGGTAAAAGTAAATATTGGTTCTGTAGGTCGTGAATTTGAAGGAAAGATCAGCCAGGTTGGGAATAATATCAATCCTAATAACAGGACTTTTAAGATCGAAGTTGCCGTGCCAAACGAGAACGACCTTATTAAACCAAACCAGATCGCTACGATCAAATTAAACGATTACACTTCAGAAAACGCTATTGTGATCCCGGAAAGCAGTATTCAGAAGAATGCCCAGGGTGAAAGCATAGTATACGTACTGGAGCAAGAGAACGAAAAGAACTTTGGTACCGCAAAAAAAGTGATCGTAGAAACCGGGCTGGTTTATAACGATTCCATTGAGATCAAACAAGGTCTGGAAAGCGGACAAATCTTAATTACCGACGGAGCGAAAAACATACGCGACGGTCAGGAAGTTAAATTCAGAAAATAAGCAGAATGAAATTAGATAAAGAATTCAAACTCTCCTCCTGGGCGATAGACAACAAGATGACGGTTTATGTCATCATCGCCATAATTATGATAGGCGGTCTACTCTCCTATTATAGTATGCCCCGGGAATCTTTTCCAGAGATCATAGAGACCAAGATTTATGTAAGCTCCATCAACCCTGGTAACTCGGCAGAAGATGTGGAGAAATTTATTACAGAACCCCTGGAAGAAGAATTTAACGACGTTGGGGGTGTAAAGGAAATCAGCTCCACTACCCTGCAGGATTACTCCTTGGTGATCGTGGAATTTGAAGAAGAGGTAAATGTAGATGTCGCAAAACAAAAGATAAAGGATAAGGTTGACCTGGTAAAAGCAGAAACCACCTGGCCTACCCTGGATAATGGCGCTAAGGTTGAACCTAATGTTTTTGACCTCAACCTTTCAGAAGAACAACCTATCCTGAATATCAACCTTACGGGAGATTATACCGTACAGCAGTTGAAGGATTATGCCGAATATCTTCAGGAGAAGATCGAATTACTTCCGCAGATCAAGGAAGCCAGTATTCGTGGAGCCGAAGATATGGAGGTGGAGATTGCCGTTGATATTTATAAGATGAGCGCTTCAGAAGTCAGTTTTCAGGATATTATAAGTGCGGTAAGTGCCGAAAACAGGACCATTTCCGGAGGAAATATTATCACCAGCGGAGTTCAGAAGAATATCAGGATCATTGGAGAGATCGAGGATCCGGCCGAGTTAAGAAATGTCGTAGTGAAAAGTGACGGTGGGAATATCTTTCTCAAAGATATCGCGGAAGTCAATTTTCAGGAAAAAGATGCTACCACTTACGCGAGAGAATATGGTGAGCCGGTAGTAATGCTCGATGTTAAGAAGCGAAGTGGAAAGAATATGATCGAGGCGGTAGATGAGATCAAGGAGATCATCAAGACCGAGCAGGAAGAATATCTTCCGGAGTCTTTAGAAATAAGTCTTACCAATGACCTTTCTACCGACACCCGCAACCAGGTAAATGACCTGGTAAACAACATCATTTTTGGTGTGATCCTGGTGGTACTGGTATTAATGTTCTTCCTGGGCTTTAGAAACTCATTATTCGTAGGATTGGCAATACCGTTATCCATGTTCCTTTCCTATATCATCCTTTCCAGCCTGGGTTATACTCTGAACACCATGGTGCTTTTCGCTCTGGTTATGGGTCTGGGAATGCTTGTAGATAATGGGATCGTGGTTGTGGAGAATGTTTACACGCTAATGGATGAAGGTTGGCCAAGAAAAAAGGCAGCAAAGCAGGGGCTCGGAGAGATCGCATGGCCTATCATTGCCTCTACTGCGACCACTTTAATGGCATTTTTCCCACTAGGATTATGGCCAGGAACCATTGGTAAATTCATGGTGATCTTCCCTATTACACTATCCATAGTCCTCGGTTCTTCATTGTTTGTAGCATTGATCATTAACTCTATGCTAACCTCACAGTTCATGAAAACTGAAGAAGGAAGAATTTCCAAAAAGAGGTTGATCAGGATTAGTATCGTAATGGCTATAATCGGCGTCGTATTACTGGTGTCTGGTTACCTGGTAAACGTTGGAGCTTTAAGAGCAGTAGGTAATTTATTCCTTTTGGGGGCAATATTAATGTGGTTCTATAAATATGTTCTTTCTGGGGCGGTCAAATATTTTCAGTTTAAATCGCTTAAAAAACTGGAAAGCAATTATGAAAGATTTTTAAAGTTCGCCTTAAGAGGAAGAAAAGCCTATGGTTTCTTCTTTGGAACCCTGCTTTTACTATTTCTTTCTTTTGTTCTGATTGGACTTGTGCAACCAGACGTTTTATTCTTTCCGGAAAACCAACCCAAGCAGGTTATAACTTATATTGAATATCCTGAAGGTACCGATATCGAGAAGACCAATGAACTTACCAAAAAAGTAGAGGAACAGATCTTTGACGTAGTTGAAAAGTATGAAGATGAGGATGGCTATAACTTTATGGTGGAATCTGTTATTTCCCAGGTAGGTGAAGGTGCCGGAAACCCTCAGACAGATGGTGGGCAGCAAAATGAAATGCCTCACAAAGGTAAAGTTACTATTGTGATGCGTGAATTTAAGGAACGTCGTGGAGTAGAAAGTTCACAGGTTCTTGCTGAAGTTCGCGATGCTGTTAATGAATTCCCAGGCGCTTCGATCCAGGTAGAAAAAGATGCCGCGGGACCTCCGGCAGGTTATCCTATTAATATTGAATTGAAAGGTGAAGATTATGAGACCATGCTCGCCGAAGCTGAAAACCTTAGGTCTTATATCCAGGATTTAAGCATTCCTGGGATCGAGGAACTTAAAATTGACGTAAATAAATCTAAACCTGAACTGGATGTAAGGGTAGACCGAAGAAAAGCCGGACAGCTTGGAGTTTCAACCTCTCAGGTTGGACAAACTTTGAGACGAGCTATCTACGGTGAAGAAGTTTCAACTTATAAAGAAGGTGATGATGATTACGAAGTAAATGTTCGTTTTAATGAAGAATTCAGATATAATGAAAATGCGCTTTTCAATCAGCCAATCACCTTTAAAGATCAAAACTCTGGGCAAACAAGGCAGATCCCGATCTCCTCTTTAGTAGAGACCGAGGTTGCTTCTTCTTTTAGCTCCATAAAACGAAAGGATCTTAAAAGGGTAATTACTGTCTACTCTAACGTGCTACAAGGTTACAACGGTAACCAGATAGTAGATCAATTGAAAACCGCTCTTAAGAATTATGAAATGCCAGAAGATATTAGCCTGGAGTTCACCGGAGAGCAGGAAGAGCAGGCAGAAAACATGAATTTCCTTTTAAAGGCACTTCTCATTGCACTTGGTGGAATTCTATTGATCCTGGTGGCTCAGTTCAACTCTATCTCCAAGCCTATTATTATTTTAATGGCGGTAGTTCTGAGTTTGGTGGGCGTATTCCTTGGATTAATAATCTTCCAGATGGATTTCATCATTATTATGACGATGATGGGAATTATTTCGCTTGCAGGTATTGTAGTTAACAATGCGATCGTTCTAATAGATTATACCCAGATATTAATAGACCGTAAGAAAAAGGAACTCGATCTTGATGAAGATGAATTACTAACAAGGGTTCAATACTTCGATGTTATTGTTAGAGGGGGTAAATCAAGGTTAAGACCAGTATTGCTTACCGCCATCACCACGGTTCTTGGTTTGATCCCGTTAGCGGTAGGTCTGAATATAGATTTCTTCGGATTAATTACAGATTATGATCCCGGAATATATATTGGAGGTGACAACGTGATCTTCTGGGGACCACTTGCCTGGACAGTAATCTTCGGACTTGTATTCGCCACCTTCCTTACCTTGGTAGTTGTACCGGTTATGTTCTACCTGGTGAACAGGGCCAAGGTGAGATTTGCAGACAAACGAAAAGAACGGCAATTAAAAAAGGCCTGATAACAAAAAACCCGAAGCGATGCTTCGGGTTTTTTATTGAAATATTAATTTCTCTTTATTGATTGCTAACCAATGAACTTTCATTTTTCCAGCTGTTCACGTTTGCAATTACGCTATTTTGATAGTCCACTTCAGTAAGTTTATCTTCAGACCAGAAAAACCATTTCCCGTCTTTTTTACCATTTTCGTAATGCGCGATGGCTGCCTTCTCACCATTTTGGTCGTAAGAAATCCATTTTCCGTGGAGTCTGCCGTCCTTGTACGTACCTTCCTGTCTAACACTTCCATCTTCATAATAAAACGTTCCTTTAATTAGATCTCCCTCTTTCTCAAAAGTAGGTTCAGGAGATTTATCCTGGGCTAAAGCCGTACCTCCTACCAGGAATACTGCTGCCAAAAATATGTTCTTTATAGTCTTCATAGCTCTTTTTCCATTAACGTTTAGTTCACAAATATACCAAAAGTTTACAAACAATCAATATTTAGGTAACATTAAGTTAACATTGGAGATGTTTTTAACTTATTTTCAACCTATTACACAATTAACATTGCGTAACATTGAAATAAAATCGAATAATTTTTAAGCAGGAAAGGTTCAGTAAAAGTGTTTAACTTCTTACTTTTGTGCGCATTCTAAATTTGAAGGATAAAATGTACAGAAGTCATAACTGCGGTGAACTAAACGCACAACAGATCGGTAACAAAGTAACTCTCTCTGGATGGGTTCAAAAAGTTAGAAATAAAGGTTTTATGATCTGGGTGGATCTTCGTGATCGCTACGGTTTAACTCAGTTGATATTTGATGAGGAACGCTCGTCTAAAGAGCTTATGGAAAAGGCCGGAAACCTGGCTCGTGAGTTCGTTATCCAGGTTGAAGGAAGCGTGATCGAGAGAGAGGCTAAAAACCCGAATATGGCCACCGGCGAGATAGAAGTCCTGGTAGAAGACTTCAAGATCCTCAATTCTTCTAAAACCCCTCCTTTTACCATCGAAGATGAAACTGATGGTGGCGAAGATCTTAGAATGAAATACAGATACCTGGACATTCGACGTAATCCGGTTAAGAACAAGTTGATGTTCCGCCACCAGGTTGGAATGAAGGTGAGGAATTATCTATCTAACGAAGGCTTTATCGAAATTGAAACTCCTTACCTGATAAAATCCACTCCTGAAGGTGCCCGTGACTTTGTAGTACCTAGTAGAATGAATGAGGGTCAGTTCTATGCCCTGCCTCAATCACCTCAAACTTTCAAACAGTTATTGATGGTTGGTGGAATGGATAAATATTTCCAGATCGTTAAGTGTTTCAGGGATGAAGACCTTAGGGCAGATCGCCAGCCGGAATTTACTCAGATAGACTGCGAAATGGCCTTTGTGGAACAGGAAGATATCCTGAATATTTTCGAAGGTCTCACCAGGCATTTGCTTAAAGAGATCAAAGGTGTAGACGTAGCCGAATTCCCAAGAATGACTTATGATGAGGCCATGAAAAAGTATGGGAATGACAAACCAGATATTCGTTTTGGGATGGAATTCGCTGAACTTGATGAACTGGCAAAGAATAAAGGCTTCAATGTATTCGATCAGCAGGAATTAGTGGTTGGAATTGCCGTTCCAGGAGCTGCTTCTTTCACCAGAAAAGAGATCGATAATCTTATTTCATGGGTTAAAAGACCTCAGATCGGTGCAAACGGACTGGTTTGGGCGAAATATAATGAGGACGGAACTTTAAAATCTTCTGTAGATAAGTTCTATTCTCAGGAAGATCTTACTGCCTGGGCAGAAGCTACCGGCGCAAAATCGGGAGACCTTATTCTGGTTATGGCAGGAGATGCGGCAAAGACAAGAACGCAACTTAGCGCCTTAAGGATGCATTTAGGAAATGAGCTTGGATTAAGAAAATCTGATGAATTTGCGCCATTATGGGTCGTGGATTTCCCACTTCTGGAATGGGATGAAGAGACCAAAAGATTCCACGCAATGCACCACCCGTTTACTTCTCCAAAGAAAGAAGATTTCGCGCTTCTGGAAACAGAACCAGGAAAAGTGCGAGCAAACGCATATGACCTTGTGCTGAACGGTAACGAAATTGGAGGTGGATCTATTAGAATTCATGATAAGGAAACCCAGTCTCAAATGTTCAAATATCTTGGATTCACTCCTGAAGAAGCCAGGGAACAATTTGGATTTTTGATGGATGCATTCCAGTATGGTGCACCACCTCATGGCGGAATCGCCTTTGGTTTTGACAGGCTGGTAGCTATCCTTGGAGGCCAGGAAAGTATTAGAGATTTCATCGCCTTCCCGAAAAATAACGCGGGCCGTGATGTGATGATCGATGCTCCTGCGAAATTAGACAATGATCAACTTGACGAATTACATCTTCAACTGAAATTATAAAAATATAATCCCGCGTATTGCGGGATTTTTTATATTCATAAGCTAATTAAAAGACAGTGGCGAAATTAAGGAGGTCGTGGCTACATAAGTTTTTGACCTGGAAATCCAGGAACTTATCTCATAGGCAATTCCTTATGATCATTAGTGCGCTTATTGGTTTCATCGCCGGGATTTGCGCTGTTACCATCAAAAACCTTACTCATTTTATACAGATCCTATTAAAGGGAGACACCTTTATCACCTATCATAATGCCTTTTATTTTGTATTCCCGGTGATCGGGCTGTTATTGGTATATCTTATCTTCAAATTTGTTATTCGAAAAAAAGTTCGACAGGGAATTCCTGCCACTTTATATGCCATTTCCAGGCAACGAGGAATCATGAAGAGGTTCCAGATGTATGCATCCTTGCTAACTGCACCAATTACCGTAGGTTTTGGTGGCTCGGTAGGACTCGAGGCTCCCACAGTAGCCACTGGAGCATCTATAGGTTCCAACCTTTCCCGGTTATTCTTATTGAACCAAACCAGCCGCACCCTGCTTATTGGTTGTGCCGCGGCCGGGGCAATGTCATCTATATTTAATGCTCCCATTGCGGCGATCATCTTTGCTATCGAGGTGTTTAGTCTAGACCTTACTTTGACCTCACTATTACCTTTATTAATCGCTTCGGTTTCGGCGGTTCTTACTTCCTATTTTTTCTACGGAAGTGAAATTATCCTGCCTTTCCAATTAGAAGATGCCTTTACAATTTCTGAAGTCCCCTATTATATCCTACTTGGTATTCTTGCAGCAGCTTGTTCTATATATTTTACAAGGGTACACTTCTGGCTCATGAAACTAATGGCACACATTAGGTCTGGCATTATAAGACTCATTTCCTGCGGACTTCTTTTAGGCCTGATCATCTATTTTATTCCGCCTTTATACGGGGAGGGATATAGCGTTGTAAACAACCTGCTTCAGGAAAATTACCTGGAGGCACTGGGCACAAATCTATTTAATGCCTACCTAGAAAATATCTGGGTAGTGATCATTTTGTTAATGGGTCTTGTAATTTTTAAGATTTTTGCTACAACCCTTACCATAAGTGCCGGCGGAGTGGGTGGTATTTTTGCTCCGGTAATGTTTATGGGAAGCGCTATGGGACATTGCTTTGCGCTGTTCATCAATAACATTGGAATATTCAAACATCAAATTTCAGTTAGTAATTTTACCCTGGTAGGAATGGCCGGACTTATGGCTGGGGTGTTGCATGCTCCATTAACGGCAATTTTCCTTATCGCAGAATTGACACATGGTTATGAACTTTTTATACCGCTTATGATCACCGCTGCCATTTCGTATATGATCACCAGTAAATTCCAGCCGCATTCTGTTTATACGATGGAACTGGCCCAAAGAGGCGATCTCCTTACCCACGATAAAGATCAAACTGTTCTTACCTTAATGAATATAAGCAGGGTCATAGAAAAGAATTTTATTCCATTGGAGATAGATATGAATCTTGGAGACGTTATCCACAAAGGTGTGGTAAAATCCTCCCGTAATATTTTTCCTGTGATCGATGAAAATCGTAATTTCATGGGTATCATCCTATTGGACGATATACGTTCTATCATGTTCAACGAAAAGCTTTATGACGAGGTAAAAGTGCAGGATATCATGCAGCAGGCACCTGAAATTATAGATATTGAAACCGACAGAATGAAAATGATCATGAAGAAATTCCAGGAAAGTAATGCCTGGAACCTTCCGGTAGTTAAAGAAGGAAAATATGTTGGATTTATTTCCAAATCTAAAATGCTTACAGCCTACAGGCAGAAATTAATAGAGGTAACAGTATAGAGGTTAAAATCTATTATTTGCATACTTCACTTCCGGAAGTAACACAAACTCAAAATATTTATTATCGATGAAAATTTTTATGAAAATATTAGGAATAGCAATTTTAATAGCCATCGCTGTAGGATTTTATTTTAGGTTAAATGATGATGTTTTGACCGGCGATAGAATTATTGGAATTTCGGTTCTGGTGAGTGCATTTATCCTAATGCCAATCTTTTTAATAGTGCGCTGGAGAGGAAAAAAATTAAAGGATTACACTCTGTCTGAGGAGAATATGAAAAAAATGAGAGATAAAGGAATTGACTAAACTCTGACAAAAAAAATCATAAAAAATTCTGATTTTCAGCGGATTCTAAAATTTTATCTATTATGTTTGTGCTTTATTAATTATTATTTTTATGCAAGGCACAGTAAAATTTTTCAATGAATCTAAAGGTTATGGATTCATTACCAACGACGACACTAAAAGAGACATTTTCGTACACATCACCGGTTTAAATGGAGAAACCATCCAGGAAGGTGACCGCGTTGAGTACGAGGAAACAGAAGGAAGAAAAGGAGTGAATGCTACGGAAGTACGCGTGATCGAATAATATATTTTTTCTGAGAAAATTAAAAAGCCGCTGAAAAGCGGCTTTTTTTTATGTTATGCTTTTTCTTTAAGAGTCTTTCCAACCCCTTCCAGCATGGTCGTGGTCATTTTATCAAGATCAAAATCATGCGTCCATCCCCAATCTTCTCTGGCAGAGCTATCATCTATACTAGAAGGCCAGGATTCAGCGATATTCTGTCTGAAATCAGGTTCATAAGTGATTTCAAAATCATTGATATGTTTTTTGATCTCGTCCGCAAGGATTTCAGGAGTAAAACTTATCGCGGCCAGGTTATAGGAAGATCTAACTTTAACCTTTTCCGCAGGCGCCTCCATAATATCTACGGTCGCCTTTATTGCATCGTCCATATACATCATAGGCAACGCAGCGTCTTTAGCCAGGAAACTGGTATATTTTGAATTCTTTATAGCTTCGTGAAAGATCTCGATTGCGTAATCTGTTGTTCCTCCACCTGGCAGTGTTTTATAACTAATAATTCCGGGATACCTTATACTTCTTACATCTACACCAAATTTTCTGAAATAATACTCACACCATCTTTCCCCGGTTTGTTTACTTATTCCATAAACGGTCGTAGGTTCCATAACCGTGGTTTGAGGAGTCTGATCTTTAGGAGTACTGGGACCAAAAACCGCTATACTAGAAGGCCAGAATATTTTATCGATCTTTCCATCTTTGGCCAGATTCAGGATATGAAAAAGTGAATCCATATTAAGATCCCAGGCCTTCATTGGAGCTTTTTCAGCAGTAGCGCTAAGCATGGCAGCCATCAGGTAAACCTCCTTCACTTCATACTTTTCTACGATCTCCTTTATATGAGCTTCATCTGTAGCATTTAATATTTCGAATGGACCCGATTGCATCAATTCTTCTGCTCCTTCTCTAATATCACTGGCGACCACCTGGTCATTCCCGTGTATTTCTCTTAACTTCAGCGTAAGTTCAGTACCAATTTGTCCGCAGGCACCGATTATCAAAATCCTTCCGGCCATAAATTAAATTTTTTGCAAATATATTTAATTATAAAGAGGAAATCGTAATCTTAGTATTTTCTTGACGTTATCTGTTATGAATTCTTCAATGCATTTTTATTCTGAAGAGATCAGCAAATAATGAATAACTTTGTAGGACATTGAATCTTCCATATGAACAAGTTTATTTACCTGTTATTTATACTCACAATAATATCCTGTAAAACCGACCAGGATACCGATAATTCTGCCAGAGATCTAGAAGACACTACGGCATTTCAGAAAAAATTGAGCATTAAAGATCAAAATTACGCATTAGAGCCCGAAGCAAAAAAATTTGCTTTGAACTGGGTTGAGTTTATCACTGCGCAAAACGAGGTTAATAAACTGGAAGATGCCACAATAAATGAAGTTAAGAATAACGCCGGGACTATCGCCCAGATCATGGAAACCCTTAAAAATTCAGTGCCAGACAGTTTAAAATCGGTAGCGGTTGAAGCGCGACTTAATGTAGTGAACACAAAGGCTCAGCTTCTAAAACAATATTCCGGAAGAAAGGATCCAGATGCAGAAGATATCGCACAGACTTCAAAAGAATTGCACCTGGAATTCAATAACCTTAAACTTCAAATGAACGAGATCTTCCTGAAAACCCTGGAGGAATTTGAAAAAGAACTGGATGATTTTGAAGAAATGGAAAAACAAATGGATAGTTTGGAAACATCAGGAAATGATGAGAAAACGGTATCTTAATATAAATTTCAACCAATGAATAGATCGACAATTTTAAGCGTTTTCGCTTTACTACTTTTTTCCCTTTCAGGAATGCATGCACAGGTTAAAAATACTGAGCAAAACATCAATGCGGTTAAAAAAAAAGTTACCAAAACTGTCGATAAATGGCATGAAGCCGCAGCAAAAGTTGATTTTGAAGATTACTTTGATCTAATGACCAATGATGCCATTTTTATTGGCACCGATGCTACCGAGAACTGGAACCTGCCGGAATTCAAAAAATTCTCGAAACCTTATTTTGACGCTGGTAAAGCATGGAGCTTTACTCCTGTAGAACGAAATATCTATGTTCATGAAAACCTAAGGGTCGCCTGGTTCGATGAATTGCTGGACACGCACATGGGCATATGCAGAGGATCTGGCGTACTCACCAAAGAAAATAGTAAATGGAAAATCAGTCACTATGTACTTTCAATTGCTATTCCTAATGACAATGTAGATGAGATCACTGAAATTAAAGCTGCGTTTGATAAGGATCTCATTCAAAAATTAAAGAACAACTAAACTATATTCTTTCTTATTCTTCAGCCGTTCAGTTTTTCTTCTGAAGCCCTGTTTTTCATGTATAACAGTTTCTGCTCAATTTTTGAGAAACAGCTCCTTACAAGCTAAATTCAAACAAAAATAGCTTTGATTTTTTGGCCATTTTTTTACTTTAGCGACTTTATTTTCTAACAATTATATAAAACAATGAAAAAAATAAACAGAATTCTTTTTGTATCTGTTCTTGGAGCAGGCCTTTTTACGGCTTGTAACGATGACAAGAAAGTTGAAGAGAAAGAAGAGATCCATGGGATTAACCTTGCCTATATGGATACTACCACTACTCCTCAGGAAGACTTTTTCCGTTATGTGAATGGAGCCTGGTTGGACAGTACAGAGATTCCTAATGATCGTACCAGATGGGGAAGTTTTGACGAATTACGCCAGAGAACAGATGAAGATGCCCTTGCCCTTTTAGAAAAAACCGCTGAAAGCGATAGTCTTGATGCGTCTACAGATCAGGGAAAAGCGGTCTTTCTTTACAAAAGTATAATGGATACCGTGACACGAAATGAGCAGGGAGTTGAACCTGTGAAACCTTACCTGGCAAAAATAGATAAGATCCAGTCTAAAGAAGATCTTCAGGCTTTTCTTGTTGAAATGAGCGAATATGGTAGTGCAGGATTTTTCTCTTTTGGAGTTGGTGCAGATAGCAAGAATTCAGATATGAATGCTGCTTACCTTAATCCATCTGGATTAGGCCTTCCAGAAAGAGATTATTACCTGCTGGACGATTCAGATTCGAAGGATACCAGAAAAAAATATAAGGAATATATTTCAGACATGCTTCAGTATATAGACTATACCGAAGAGGATGCAAAAAAAGCTGCTGAGACCATTCTTGCATTTGAAACTAGACTTGCAGAGCCTCGTTTAGACAAGGTAGAGCGCCGTGATGCGCGTAAAACCTACAACCCAATGACGGTTGCAGAATTACAAAAGATCACTCCGGCCATGCAATGGAATTCATACTTTGAAGGAATTGGAGCGAAAGATCTTGATACGATCATCGTTTCACAGCCAGAATATATGAAAGCTCTGCAGGACCTTCTTGCTGAAAATTCTGTTGAAGACTGGAAAACATACCTTAAATGGGACCTTTTCAACAGTGCGGCTTCCTCACTATCTACAGATCTTGAAAAAGAATCATGGGAATTCTATAGCAAGACCCTTCGTGGAGCTAAAGAACAAAGACCTCGTAATGAAAGAGCTTTAAGCACTATTAATGGTGTTCTTGGTGAAGCTCTTGGTAAGCTTTATGTAGAAAAGCACTTCCCTCCACAAGCTAAGGAAACGGCAAAGGAAATGGTGGACAATATTCTAAAAGCTTACGAGAACAGGATCAATAACCTAAGCTGGATGAGCGAAGACACTAAGAAAAAAGCTCTTGAAAAACTTGGTACTTTCAATGTGAAAATAGGTTATCCTGACACGTGGAAAGATTATAGCGAACTTGAGATCCAGAGCCCTGAAGAAGGTGGTTCTTATTTCCAGAACATGCTGAACGCACAGAAATGGAGAGTAGCTGAAAACATGGCAGATCTTGGTGAGCCGGTAGATAAGACCGAGTGGTTTATGTCTCCGCAAACTGTGAACGCGTATTACAATCCACGTTACAACGAGATCGTATTCCCGGCAGCTATCCTACAGCCGCCTTTCTACGATTATAAAGCCGATGCTGCCGTAAACTATGGTGGAATTGGAGCTGTAATTGGTCATGAGATCTCTCACGGATTTGATGATAGCGGTGCTCGTTTCGACGCTGAAGGAAACCTGAACAACTGGTGGACAGAGAAAGATCTTGAGCAGTTTGAAGGACTTGGTAGTGAACTTGCCGAGCAGTACAGCGCAATAGAAGTACTGGACAGTGTTTACATCAACGGTAAATTCACCTTAGGTGAAAATATTGGAGATCTTGGTGGTGTGAATGCAGCTTATGATGGTCTGCAGATCCACTTAAATGAAAACGGTAATCCTGGAGAGATCGATGGATTTACTCCAGAGCAACGTTTCTTCCTTTCATGGGCAACAGTTTGGAGAACAAAAATGAGAGAAGAAGCCTTGAGAAACAGGATCAAAACAGACTCACATTCTCCGGGAATGTACAGAGCTTATGTGCCACTTCAGAATATAGATGCGTGGTATGACGCTTTCGTAATTAAAGAAGGTGACCCTATGTATGTGAAGCCTGAAGAAAGAGTTAGGATCTGGTAATTGCCAGTATAGATATATTTAAAAGGCCGGCTAAAACCGGCCTTTTTTAGTTTTTAAATATCTCCATTTGGATAAGTTTCTGACCTATCGTTAACAATCCTAACAGTTATTTTTTACATCAAAACCTTCCTTCCTTACCTTATTTTTTTAGTTTTACCGGGAATTTTATAAACCTAAGCCAAGCGCAGGTATTCCCTTGAATACAAACTTATAGTACCATAATGAAATATTTTGCCTCCGTGTTATTCATTTTATCGGGAATGAATATCTATTGCCAGAAAACCTATGATTATCCCGACGCTCCAAAAGATACAACTGCCAACACCTATTTTCAGGAAACCATTGAGGATCCTTATCAATGGATGGAAGATCCAGACCATCCAGATCTACAGAACTGGCTGGAAGAACAGGAAAAGCTTACTAAAGCTCAATCCAGTAAACAAACCAGGGTATGGGATCTTAGATCTCAAATTGCATCAATGTACCATAATGTAAGAAGGGAAAAGACGGATGATTATGTAGAACTTGATTCAAAATTTGAAGCTAAATTCGACACTAAAACGGATTGGAATCCCTATACCGGATCGATGGATTTCCTATATAAATTTAAAGATAAAAAGAACTGGAAAAAGCTCATTAACGGGAAAGAATTAGCCGAAAATAATTCGGATCATATTCTTTACGGTAGCACGAGCATTAATGAAAGTGAGAATCTCTTGGCTATCGCGGTTTCATTAAATGGAAGTGACTGGGCAAAAGGATATATTTATGATCTAACTACCGGAACTCAATTTCCCTATGTTCTGGAAAATATTAGGACTGGAGCAAACTTTGAATGGAATGGCAGGGATCTTTATTATCCGGCATATAATAAACCGGAAAAAGGCAGAGAACTTCTGGATAAAGCGAAAGGTCAGGTTTTATATAAGCTCTCTTTAAAGGAAAACCAGGCAACACCGGAAACCGTTTATAAAAATCCGGATACTACCGGGACTAATGGTTTTAGATATGATATCGAGAACGAACAGTTGAGGTTATATCATTCTATTAAATCGCGGGGAACCTGGTACCGGGCTATTTCAATTGCCGATCTTAATAAAGAAAATTTTCAACCTAGAAGATTTCTCGTTTATCCTTCAGATGATAAAACAGAACTAAAGATTATCCACACCAAAAATGATTCTATTTTCCTAAGGACCAACATAGGTGCTCCAAACGGAAAAGTCCTTCTGGCCAATTTGAACACTCCTAATAAGCTAAGTGAATTCATTCCCGAATACGACATCAACCTGCATTACGTGAATAAGCTGGGAAAAGATAAACTTGCCTGTGTATATAGGAAAGATGGTCAGAACATCGCTCTTATTCATAACATGCAGGGGGAACTGCTACGTAAGATAGATTTCCCGAAGGGTAAGAAATTGAATCATTTTTATGAAGCATCAGATGAAGCAGAGATCACCAATTTTAGTATTAGTTCCTTTTATCATCCAAACACACAGTATCAATTAAATCTAAATACACTCGAATTTAAACCTACAGAATCACTTTCTGTTCCATATGATATCGAAAATCTGGAAACAAGATATGTCACCTATACCTCAAAAGATGGGACGGAAATAGACATGTATATCACCTGTGATAAAAATACGGTACTAGATGGTAATAATCCTGTACTGATGTATGGTTACGGAGGCTACGGAAAAACAGTAGAGCCTTTCTTCAGAAATACTACCGGACTTTTACTTGCTCATGGGGGTATTATGGCTGTACCTAATATAAGAGGTGGTGGCGCCAATGGAAGCGATTGGGCTGCAGCCGGGAGAAGGCTTAACAAGCAAAAAGCAATAGAAGATTTTATCGCAGCAGGGGAATATTTAATAAATAACAAATACACCAGTCCAGATAAACTGGTTATTTCAGGCGGATCTCATGGCGCCTTACTGGTGGAAGCCTCAGCAATACAACGTCCAGATCTGTTCAAAGCCGTTATCGCGGAAGCCGGCCCTTACGATATGCTACGCTTTAACTTATTCACTGTAGGTGGAGTTAGTCTCAATCTTAATGAGTTTGGGTCTCCAGAAAATCCGGAAGATTATAAAAATTTGAAAGCTTATTCCCCTCTTCATAATATCACTAAAGGAGAGAGATATCCAAATACCCTTTTAATAACCGGAGATACAGATGATAGGGTACCACCGCTGCATACCTATAAATTTCTGGCAAAATTACAGGAGCTTGCAGATCCTTCTGGCCTTTATCATTTATATGTTACTCCCGGCTCAGGCCATGGCGGCGCGCTATCTCCAGAAGATAATACAGATAAGCTATTATACCAGTACTACTTTATGTTCGATCAAATGGGAATTGAACTTTAAAATTTACAGAACGGCTATAGATTAAAAATGACCAGAATATAGTTGCAATAAATAGCAGTTATATCCTGGTCGTTTTATTCTGAGTTAAAGAATACAGTCCTTAGAAATATAGGAATGCATCCTGAATATGTTCAATTTTCTGACCTGACTTATTTTTTACAATGGCAATGATATCAAATCTAACATCTACATCCAGGCCAGATTCTTCAACATAATGATTCATGGCCTTTACCAGTTGCTGAATTTGTTTTGGTTTCACAAAATCCTGCGGATTCCCGAATTCTGGAGTACTCCTGGTCTTCACCTCAGCGGCGATAAGCGTGTTCCCCCTTTTGGCGATAATATCTATTTCAGCCTTCTGGTGTCTATAGTTCCTTTCTAATATCTCGAATTCCTTCAATAGAAGATATTCCACGGCCAGGTCCTCCCCTTTTCTTCCAAGTTCGTTATGATCTGCCATGATTTTTCAATTTTAGATCGCGTAATTGATCATGATCAATCCAACCTTTAGATCAAGTTCTTCGATCTCCTCGGGTGTAGCCTCAATGATCTTATCTCCGTAAAATTTATTAGAAGGTTCTTTTGTAGGAGTCAGAAAAACCCTTAACCCGCTTTTTTCAAGTTTACCTCCATTCCAGTCTACAGCACCGCTGTAATCCCAGCCAAAACCATAAAATGAAACTTTTTTCCCATTCATTTTGTTCAGTTCCTCATAGGTGGTTCCAATATCTACTCCGGTTTCAGAATTCCATTTTCCGTTATTCGAAAATCGAAGGTCATGAATTTCGGTTCTGTTCTTATCCTGCCAGGTGATATGTAATTCATTTTCAGTTCCCGGATATAGAATAGTGAAAGGCCGCTCATCTGTGCCCTCTTCAAATAGATCTGTTCCCTGTTCAATATTCGCATCGGGATAATTCTTCTGAATATCGGCAGCACTCATCTTACCAAGATTTTCCACGGTATACTTTGCCGTACCGACAGAAGTTCCTTTTTTTGCAGAATTACAGGCAGCCATAAATATCACGGCAACGATCAGGATTATTTTACGCATTTCAATTTTTATTTAAGGTAAAAGTAGAAAGTTATTAATCAGCTCATTTGCCTTTTGCAAGAATTTAACGCGTAATCGAACGTCTTTGCTTAACTTTACGGCTCTTAAAAAAGGACACAGAATAATGAACAAAAATCCTCAGAGATTTACGATTACAGCGGCCTTACCTTATACCAACGGGCCTATTCATATTGGACATTTAGCCGGTGTTTATGTTCCGGCAGATATATATTCCCGTTTTTTACGAATGCAGGGGCACGATGTGGCCTTTGTTTGTGGTAGTGATGAGCATGGAGTGCCTATTACCATCAAAGCAAAAAAAGAAGGGGTAACTCCGCAAGATGTAGTTGATAAATACAACGGGATCATTAAAAAATCCTTTGAAGATTTTGGGGTAAGCTTTGACAATTACTCGCGTACTTCAGGCAAAACCCACCATGATACCGCTTCGGCATTTTTCAAAAAAATGTATGAAGATGGTAAATTTATTGAGGAGACTACCAAGCAGCTCTATGATGAGGAAGCGGGACAATTCCTGGCCGATAGATTCGTGACTGGAACCTGCCCTAAATGTGGCAATGAAGAAGCTTATGGAGACCAGTGTGAAAGCTGCGGAACTTCCCTGAACGCAACAGATCTTATAAATCCAAAATCTGCCATTACCGGTGCAGTTCCAACTTTAAAGGAAACCCGTCACTGGTTTCTTCCTTTAGATCAATATGAGGATTTCCTGAAAGAATGGATCCTTAAAGGTCATAAAGCCGACTGGAAATCTAACGTTTATGGTCAGGTGAAATCATGGATAGACGATGGACTACGTGCCCGTGCGGTAACCCGTGATCTGGATTGGGGAATTCCGGTGCCTGTTGAAGGCGGCGATGGTAAAGTTCTTTACGTGTGGTTCGATGCGCCTATAGGTTATATTTCTTCTACCAAAGAATGGGCTGAAAGAGAAGGCAAGGACTGGGAACCATACTGGAAAGATGAAAACACCAAGCTGGTACATTTTATTGGGAAAGATAATATCGTTTTCCATTGTATCATTTTCCCGGTGATGTTAAAAGCACACGGAGAATTTATACTTCCGGAAAATGTTCCTGCTAATGAGTTCCTGAATCTTGAAGGGAAGAAACTTTCAACTTCTAAGAACTGGGCGGTTTGGCTTCATGAATATCTTGAAGATTTTCCTGGACAACAGGATGTATTAAGATATGTGCTTACGGCCAACGCTCCTGAAACTAAAGATAATGACTTTACCTGGAAAGATTTCCAGGCAAGAAATAATAATGAACTGGTAGCCATCTTCGGAAACTTCATTAACCGGGTGGTGGTTCTAACCAATAAATATTACAACGGAATTGTTCCAGAACCGGGAACTTATTCTGAAGTTGATGAAAAGACAGTTGCTGAACTAAAAGCATATCCTTCGGTTATCGCAAGTTCGATCGAAAGATACAGGTTTAGAGAAGCCCAGGGAGAATTGATGAACCTGGCCAGGCTGGGTAATAAATATCTTGCTGATGAGGAGCCTTGGAAATTGATCAAGACCGATGAGGAAAGGGTGAAAACCATTATGTATGTAGCACTTCAGATCGCTTCTGCCCTATCTATCATTAGTGAACCTTTCTTACCATTCACCTCAGCGAAACTGAAAAAGATGCTGAATCATGTGGATGAGAATTCAGATAATACACCAGACTGGGATATTATCGGAACCAAAGAGGCATTGATCCCTGCAGGGCATCAAATTGGAAAAGCCGAATTGTTATTCAGCAAGATCGAGGATGAACAAATGGAAAAACAACTGGAAAAATTAGAAGCTACGAAAACTGCGAATGCTATGGAAGATCAAAAAGCAGAACCTCAGAAAGAGATCGCTACTTTTGAAGATTTCACCAAAATGGATCTTCGCGTAGGAACCATCATCGAAGCTGAAAAAATGCCAAAAACCAAAAAATTAATGGTTTTAAAGGTTGATACGGGCATCGATAAAAGAACCGTTGTTTCTGGAATTGCCGAGCACTTTAAGGCCGAAGATATCATCGGTAAGAAAGTAACCGTCCTGGTAAACCTTGCTCCAAGAAAATTACGCGGAGTAGAAAGTGAAGGAATGATCTTAATGACCGAAAACGCGGAAGGAAAACTGGTATTTGTTAATCCGGATGAAGACGGTGTAAAAAACGGAACTACGATAAATTAATTTCAGTATATATATTAATAACCCTCCGAAACAATACTAAAATAGAAGCTTCGGAGGGTTTTTTTTATAAGTAACCGTTAATTATTCCTGATATTTTCATATTTTGTCATTATTAATAATAATGACTTTATGATTCGTAAATACTCCCCCGCTTTTCTCCTATTCTTTTTAATTTTTAACTTTCAAAATGCTACCGGACAGAATTATCAAGGGGACGTATTAAATAAACTATTAGATTTCCATTCCACCCCAAAAGAAATTGCTTATCTGCATCTTAACAAGTCAATTCTTTTAAAAGGTGAACAGCTGGGGTTTTCGGCTTATGTGATGCTTCAAAAAGATTTTGAGCCTTCGCTGGAAACTACCAATTTGTATGTACAGGTTAAAGACTCCAACGATGTTATTATAAAGGAAAAAATGCTTTTGATAGATCGTGGTACTGGTGCAGGCACCTTTGATATAGACTCTACTTTTGCCAATGGAACTTACTCCATCGTGGCTTTTACCAATTGGATGCGCAATTTCAAGCAGCAATATTTTTTCACTGAAAAGATTCAAATTGTTGAAAGCAATTTAGGTTTTGAAGAGAAAAAGATTGATAACCTTCAGAAGATTGATGCGCAATTCTTACCTGAAAGTGGACATCTATTAAAGAATACAGTAAATAACCTGGGAATTACAATAAAAGATAGTTTAGGCTACGGTTTATCTAATGCCAGTGTTCAAATAAAGGATAAAAAGAATCGGATTATAGGAGAAACGAAATTGAATCGGTTTGGTATTGGCAGTCTTTCCTTTACCCCAAAAATAGAGGAAGAATATGTTGCTCTAATAAATTACAAAGGCCGCGATTTCACTGAAAATATTGAAACTGAGATCGAAGACCAGGGCATTCTGATAGCTACAGAGAATAAAGAAAATGCTATGGAAATTGTCCTGAATACCAATTCAGAAACAATAGAGAACTTCGGAAAAGACCCTTTTATATTATCCATACAAAACCCGGGAAAGGCCATTACCTATCAGGTAACTTTTAACGATGAAACTGCCATGAGCCTGGCGGTCCCTTATACTGATTTAAATTCTGGAATAAATATTATCACCTTATTTGACAAGAACAAGAGACCCGTAGCCGAACGATTATTTTTCAATTATAATGACTTAAAAGTAGAGGAGCTTGAGAAACCAATAGTTGTAGATCAAAACGATTCTCTTCGATTGACGATACCTACCAAAAAGCTCGCTGATAGTACTTTCTTGAGTGTATCTATTTTGCCGGAAAATACCATTTCAGATCACAGAAACCATAATATCATTTCTTACATGATGTTACAACCTTTTGTAAATGGAACTATTGAAGATGCCAGCTGGTATTTCCAAGAAGTTGATAGTGCAAAAGAGGCTGCTCTCGATCTATTACTCCTCACCCAGGGTTGGAGCAGTTATGAATGGCAGAAAGTGTTTAATAGAACACAGGGTTACAATCACGATTTTGAAAAATATGTAGATTTTAAAGGAATTTCAAATAACAAAAAAGATGGAGATCAAAGATTCCTGATCCATGCATCCCCTACCAATCCTCCAACCGTTGTAGAGGTTCCCGAAGGTGAGGATTCTTTCACTTTTGAAGCTATCAAGCCAATAGAAGGTGAAAGTTTATTTATATCCAGGATCAAAAAGAACGATCAACTGGTCCCTGCTGAACTTTCATTACAATTCTTCCCAAATCATATTGAAGAATTTAAGCACACCGGGGAAAGTCTGTTACCGAAGTCACATCTATATTCACAAAAAACCGATCCGGTATTCTCCCAATTCAATGATTTTGGAAAAGGCATAGAACAACTGGAAGTGGTTGAGATAGATGCTGTGGTAGATAAAGAAATTAAAAGAGAGAGAGAACTAGGAGCATTCAGTTATGGGAAGGTTGATGTTCTAAATGATGATGATATAAATATGTATCAATTTCTTAGTCAGTACCTGATTTCTAAAGGGTTTTTAGTAGAAGAATCTCCAAAGGAATTAAATGTAAAAAGCCCGATCTCTCGGGGTACCGGCTCTGGGTTATTTAGTGAAACGGATGAAGTTGATCCCATTGATTTCAGTGAGGTTTCTGATCCAAGTAGAGTCGGTACTAATGTAACTATCTACCTGGATGGAATACCCATGTTCGACACTGCAATGTTCTACCTATACCCTTTATACAAAGTCGATTATATAGAATACAATATATCTGGAATGGGTACTGGCTTCCTGGGAAGTGGCGGCTATGTCAAGATATATTCAGATTTTGATGTAAGCCCAACTAAAGGACCTTCCAGGAACAGGCTTCAAAAATTTGAATTTCCAGTTTCCTATGCGGTGAACAAAAAATTTTATGTTCCAAAATATTCAAATTTGCGAGATGAATTCTTTCAACAATATGGTGTCATCGATTGGAAAAGCAACCTCGTTTCCGGTAAGGGCGAGGATATTAGTATAGCATTTAAAAAGCCTATAGTTGATTTTAAATTGATCATTGAAGGGTTTACCTCTGAAGGTGAACTCATTTATGAGGTGAAATCTGTATCAATAAATTGACATCTATTTATTCCATAAAAACCAACTAAAAATTATTTTATGAATATCAGAAACAGAAATAGCCTATTCCGGGGAATTTTAATATTATTTTTTATGGCTTTCATGAGTTGTAATGAAAATGATCAATACACCGATGAAAAATATGAAGCTATTCTTTATAAATATCATTCGCAGAAAACAAGTCCAAATGAAATAAAGGATATTGACTTAGTTTTAAGTAAAAAAATTGATTCTAGCTTTACGGGGCTCATATATAAGTTAAATAAAGATCATTATTACGGATTTCTGGATGGAAACAAGAATCTTATAAGTTATGCTAAATTAAATGGGAATGGTTCCAAATCAATGTTTCATAAGAACCATTGTTTTATTTTACTCAATGAGAAAAAGACGGCTAGTTCACCTCAGGAAGAGGATTATTGCTTCACGATATTCGTAGGCCAGGTACCTTTTAAAGATTATTCTGAAATTGAATTGGAATGGAATTGTGCGGAGAAATCTGTTCAACCTTTAGAGAATAATGAATATTTCTTTTTCTTCAGAAATAGTACAAACAACGAAATATGTAATGTAAAACTTAGGAAAAGTGATGGTCAGATAAAAGATCTAGCTTTTAGCCGGTATACAAATTCATTCACAGCTGAAAATTAATCTGCCAGGAACAAGCTTCAGAAATTTGAATTTCCAGTTTCCTATGCGGTGAACAAAAAATTTTATGTTCCAAAATATTCAAATACACTTGACGAATTCTTTCAGCAATTTGGCGTCATCTACTGGAAAAGTGATTTGGTTGCTGCAAAGGATGAAGGTATAAGCTTTAAAAAAACGAAAGTTGATTTTAAATTGATCATTGAAGGTTTTACCGCGGGTGGCGACCTCATCTATGATGTGAAATCTATTTCAGTTAATTAGCAGGTTCACAATATGTTGAAAAAGAAGAAAGTCCAGCCATCATTTTGAATGAAATCGATGCATCATGAAAACTATTATTATAAAATATTTAGATCAAGTTAGCTCGAAAAAATCCCGTTTAAATAATTGAAAAACAACAAATAGCGATAAATATTAAAAGATTTTCGCTTTTACAGGATTTACATCAATGTTATTTTTTAGAGGCAACCGTTAATTTTGGCAGGTTATTTGTGTTCATCAAAAAACCTAACACAACCAAAACTAACCATTTTGAAAAAACTTCTACTCGCAAAAACCGGCCTGTCATTTCTATTTATTTTCAGTCTCTCATTTCACCAATCAATCAACGCACAGGACAATTCTAAGGAAATTCAGGAAAAACTCATCGAATTTCAATCTACTCCAAAAGAAACTGCCTACCTGCATTTAAACAAATCCATATTATTACAGGGGGAACAGTTAGGCTTTTCGGCTTATGTTGTGACTCAGCAGGACTTCAAGCCTTCCCTGAAAACAACCAATCTATACGTACAGATCAAGGATTCTAATGATAAAGTGGTCAAGGAAAAAATGTTGCTAGTTGAGAACGGTTCTGCTTCCAACACCTTCGATATCGATTCCACCTTTACCAAAGGAACCTACTCGATCACCGCCTTTACCAATTGGATGCGCAATTTTGACCAGCAAAATTTCTTTACAGAGAAAATTCAGATCCTGGAATCTGATCTTGATTTCAAAGAAAAAAAGACCGATCAGCTTCAAAAAATTGACGCGCAATTTCTGCCGGAAAGTGGACATCTTTTGAGCAATGTGGTCAATAACCTAGGCATTGTGGTCAAGGATAGTCTTGGCTACGGACTTTCCAATGCCAACGTTAGAATTCTGAATCAGGATAATAAAATGGTAGGTTACACCAGCCTTAATCAATTTGGGATAGGAAAGGTTTCCTTTGTTCCGGATGTTTCTGAACAATACACGGCACTTATAAACTTAAAAGGCCGGGAGTTTTCTCAAACAATATCCACGAAGATCGAAAGACGCGGAGTGACCATTAACACCAATAATAAGGAAAAGGAAGTCGAGATCTTTTTAAATACGAATTTGGAAACACAGGAATCATTTTCCAGTAGTCCCTTACTATTAACCATCCAGAATACTAAAGGTCTAATTGCCTACGAGGTGCTTTTCGACCAGGAGACTTCGGTATTACTTGCGGTTCCATATAAAGAATTAAAATCTGGAGTTAATATCATTACGCTTTTCGATGAAGATAAGAAGCCGGTGGCCGAAAGATTGATCTTCAATCATAAAAACCTGCCAGTCGTGGATCTGGACAAACCTATTATTCAGAATAGAAAAGATTCAATTCAATTAAGCCTGCCCACGGGTAAGATCGCTGACAGTACTTTCTTAAGCATCTCCATTTTACCGGAAAAAACCATTTCAGATAAGCGAAATCACAATATCATTTCTTACTTGATGTTACAACCACATTTAAGGGGAACTATCCAAAATGCTTCCTGGTATTTTGAAGATATCGATGAAACAAAAAAAGAAGCTCTGGATAATTTGTTATTAACCCAGGGATGGAGCAGTTATGACTGGAGAAACATTTTTAAAGGATCCAGGGAAATCAATTATGGATTCGAAAATTATGTAGATCTAAAGGCAGAAATTAATAATAACAGAGACAAGGATCGTAAATTTTTGATCCATGCTTCCGCTACCAATCCGCCAACCTTTGTAGATGTTCCTGAAGACAAGGATTCTTTTATTTTTGAGGGTATTGTACCGGTAGAAGGCGAAAATCTTTTTATTTCAAGGGTAAAAAACAATGACAAGCTTATTCCGGCAGGTCTTTCCGTGCAATTCTTTCCTAATCACATTGAAGATTTTAAACATTCAGGGAAAAGTCTTGCCCCAAGATCTCTATTTTATGCAGGCAAGCTTGATCCTGTTTTTTTCCAATTCAATGATTTTGGAAAAGCGGTAGAACAACTTGATGAAGTATTATTAGAAACAACTGTTAATAAAGAGCTAGACCGGGAAAGAAAACTTATCAATAAGACTGCAGTCTGGAATGAAGTTGATGTACTAAGTGAGGAAGATAGATCACTATTCCGAACCCTGGATCAATATTTATTATCTAAAAGGATTGTTTTAAACAAATCTCCAACAAATTTCTCGATTCATCCTTCCAATAGATCAGAGGGAAATAAAAGTAATAATCTTACTAATGATTTAAGTAGACAGAGAGGCATGTTATATTACCTGGATGATATGCCCTTATTTGACAAAACAATTTTGTATCAATACTCAATGGATATGGTAGACTACGTCGTAATCAATAGGCGAGGATTTGGCGAAGGTTTAATGGGATCTAATGGAACTGTCAAAATATATACTGACTTTAACGTTGGCGCAGAAAATAAATCTACAAGGAACAGGCTTCAAAAATTTGAATTTCCAGTTTCCTATGCGGTGAACAAAAAATTTTATGTTCCAAAATATTCAAATACGCGAGATGAATTCTTTCAACAATATGGTGTCATCGATTGGAAAAGTGATCTGGTTGCTGGAAAGGATGAAGATATAAGTATAAGCTTTAAAAAACCTCAGGTTGATTTTAAAATGATCATTGAAGGGTTTACTGCAAGTGGTGATCTGATCTATGATGTGAAATCTATTTCAATTAATTAGCAGGTTTGTTACATTTGGCTAATGCTAAAAATAGCCAATCATCCTATCTATAAGCATCCTTTACCAGAAGGGCATCGTTTCCCAATGGAAAAGTATGACCTGCTACCAAAACAGCTTTTACATGAAGGCACCTGTGACGAGAACAATTTCTTTGAGCCGGACTTTCCGGAGGAATCCCATATTTTGAAAGTTCATGAAGCAGATTATGTAAAGCGATTAAAGAACCTCGAATTAACAAAAAAGGAGATTCGCGTTTCCGGGTTTCCTTTATCGCAGGAATTAGTGGACCGCGAGCAGATCATTGCCGACGGAACTATAAAAGCCTGTCATTTTGCTTTGGAAAATGGCATTTCCATGAATATAGCCGGCGGAACACATCATGCCTATACCAACCGCGCAGAAGCTTTCTGTTTACTCAACGATCAGGCTATTGGAGCGAGATATCTTCAGGAGAAAGGCCTAGCAAAAAAGATCCTTATCGTAGATCTTGATGTCCACCAGGGAAATGGTACTACAGAGATCTTTCAGAATGATGATTCGGTTTTTACCTTTTCCATGCACGGGAAAGGAAATTATCCCTTTAGAAAAGAACGATCAGATCTTGACATTGAACTTACCGACGGGACAGGAGACGCTGAGTATCTCAAAAAATTAAAGTCTACCCTATCCGACCTAATTGAAAAGACACAACCTGATTTTATTTTTTATCTCTGCGGAGTCGATATTCTTGAAACGGATAAACTGGGAAGACTTTCCTGCTCAATTTCAGGATGTAAAGAGAGAGACCGGTTTGTACTACAAACCTGCCATGACCTGGGAATCCCGGTGGAATGTAGTATGGGCGGCGGCTACTCAAAAGATATAAAACTTATTATCGAAGCTCATGCCAATACCTATAGGCTAGCCCAGGAAATCTATTTTTAGTTTATCGTATCAATTTTCATATAACTATGCATTAAAATTGATAATTTAAAATTATTGCAGTTATATTCGTAAATATTACATTTATTTTTTACGAATGAAAAAACGCTCAAATGCACAGGTCTATTGGAAAACTAACCTGAAATACCTGGCGATCCTTTTATCCATATGGTTTATTGTCTCCTTTGGAGCCGGGATTCTATTTAAAGACGAACTTAATCAAATTCGACTTGGCGGATTTAAGCTTGGTTTTTGGTTTGCCCAACAGGGAGCTATCTATGTATTTGTAATTCTGATCTTTGTTTATATCCATCTCATGAATAACCTTGACAAGAAGCATGGGTATAACGAATAATTTCTCCATTAAATTTTAATCTATGAATGTTCAAGTATGGACCTGGATTTTGGTTGGTCTAAGCTTTGCTCTTTATTTTGGAATTGCAATATGGGCAAGGGCTTCTTCAACAAAAGATTTTTATGTTGCCGGTGGCGGGGTTTCCCCATTAGCTAATGGAATGGCAACAGCTGCAGACTGGATGAGTGCAGCTTCTTTTATATCAATGGCAGGTATTATATCTTTCAGCGGGTATGACGGCTCTGTATATCTAATGGGTTGGACGGGTGGATATGTACTTCTCGCTCTGTTATTGGCCCCATACCTTCGTAAATTTGGTAAATTTACGGTTCCGGATTTTATAGGGGATCGCTATTATTCCAATTCAGCAAGAACCATTGCGGTGATCTGTGCTCTCATAGTTTCTTTCACTTATGTAGCGGGGCAAATGAGGGGAGTAGGAATTGTTTTCTCTCAATTTCTGCAGGTAGAAATAACTTTTGGAGTCCTTATAGGAATGACTGTGGTGTTGGTTTTTGCTTTTCTTGGAGGCATGAAAGGAATCACTTATACCCAGGTTGCCCAATATTGCGTACTTATTTTCGCATTTATGGTTCCTGCCATTTTTATTTCCATTCAAATGACGGGTAACCCTATACCACAATTTGGTATGGGGGGAAGAGTTGAAGATGGCACTTACTTACTTGATAAACTGGACAGCCTGCATACACAACTCGGATTTAAAGAATATACAGACGGATCTAAATCTACCTGGGATGTTTTTGCAATTACCCTGGCCCTTATGGCCGGAACTTCGGGTTTACCACATGTTATTGTTAGATTTTTCACCGTACCAAAAGTAAAGGATGCCAGGAAATCTGCTGGATATGCTTTACTTCTCATTGCTATTTTATATACCACTGCACCAGCGGTATCGGTATTTGCCAGAACCAATCTGATTACAACGGTTAATGAAAAAGCATATGAAACCCTACCTGTCTGGTTTAAAAACTGGGAAAATACCGGGCTTATTTCATGGACAGATAAAAATGATGATGGTAAAATACAGTATAGAAATTCTGATGCAGTAAATGGAAAACCCGAATATACAGATACCAGAGGCATACATGGAGAACGTTTAATATCTAATGCATCAGATGAAAAAAATGAATTATATGTAGACAGGGATATTATGGTATTGGCTAATCCAGAGATCGCAAATTTGCCAAATTGGGTAATAGCACTTGTAGCCGCTGGAGGATTGGCAGCTGCCCTATCTACCGCTGCAGGTCTATTACTTGTAATTTCCACTTCTGTATCTCATGATCTTATCAAAAAACAGTTAAAGCCTGATATCTCTGATAAAGGTGAATTATTATATGCCAGGATCAGTATTGTAGTTGCAGTTCTTGTAGCCGGGATCTTTGGGATCTATCCACCTGGTTTCGTAGCCGCAGTTGTTGCTCTGGCATTTGGACTTGCCGCAGCATCTTTCTTTCCTGCCATTGTCCTGGGAATTTTCGATAAAAGAATGAATAGACAGGGAGCAATAATAGGAATGGTAGCCGGGATAAGTATCATGCTAATCTATATGATATTCTTTAAAACAGGCCTAATGGGAATAATGGAACCTCTTCCTCCATCTGAATGGTGGTTTGGGATCTCTCCCGAAGGATTTGGAGTCGTTGCGATGGTGATCAATTTCATTCTGGCTTTAACAATTTCAAGACTAACCCCTCCTCCACCCCGGGATGTTCAGGAAATAGTTGAAAACATAAGAATTCCAGGCGGGGCTGGTAAAGCTTCTACTCACTAAAGTTTTTATATAAAATAAGACACCGGAAATTCCGGTGTCTCATTATAAATATCTCATAGAGGTACCTCATTTTTCTTCCTCAGCATATAATTTTCTTAGATTTCCTGTTGCCTAAATCAAGGAAGTGTCATCCGTTTTCCTAGCCTTCTACTGCAAAAACACGCAATTTCAATTCAACCTGCTGAATGATAATATTTTAATTTCTATATTTAGGAGCCCTACTCACCATTTAATCAATTTTAATCATTAATTCATTATGAAAAGATTCCTATTTCTAATGGCCTGCCTATTCATTATAGGTTCATCACAGGCTCAAACTTTTAAAGCAGACGATATAAATATCGACTATGAAAAATTTGTTCTCCCCAATGGGTTGACACTTTTAGTTCATGAAGACCATAAAGCTCCAATTGTTGCCGTAAATGTTTGGTATCATGTAGGCTCAAAAAATGAGAAACCCGGTAAGAGTGGTTTTGCACATTTATTTGAACACCTCATGTTCAACGGTAGCGAAAACTTCAAAGACGACTATTTCCAGGCTATTGAAAGAATTGGGGGAACCGATGTGAACGGTACAACTAATACAGACAGAACCAATTATTTTCAAAATGTACCTGTAGCAGCCCTGGACCAGGTTTTATTCCTTGAATCAGACCGAATGGGTCATTTCAAAGGAGTGATAAGTCAGGAATTGCTTGACGAACAACGCGGGGTGGTTCAGAACGAGAAGCGCCAGGGAGAAAATCAACCATACGGGCAGCAGTGGAATTACCTTACCAAGGCCATGTATCCAAAAGGACACCCATATTCCTGGACCGTGATCGGCGAAATGGAAGATCTTAATGCAGCCACGGTGGAAGATGTAAAAGAATGGTTCGAGTCATATTATGGGCCAAACAACGCGGTTATTGCTATCGCAGGAGATATTACTCCAGATGAGGCTCACAAAAAGGTTTTAAAGTACTTCGGAGATATTCCTGCGGGCCCAACTATTGAAAGACAGGAAAGAAATATCCCTGAGCATCCTACAGATACCTACCAGGTTTATGAAGACCGTGTTCCGGAAGCTCGCGTGGTATACACCTGGAACAGCCCAGAGTTTGGTTCAAAAGAAGACCTTCATTTTGACCTTATTTCTGCGATCCTGAGCAGCGGTAAAAATTCACGTTTATACAAGAACCTGGTCTATGAAAACCAGATCGCCAGCAGCGCAGGAGCTTATCAGGCTTCTTCAGAGATCGCCAGCAGGTTTATTGCACAGGCGAACGTTAAGCCGGGCGTGGATATTGAAAAGGTGAAAACTGAAATGCTTTCAGAAATAAATAAATTTATCGCCGAAGGTCCAACCGAAGCTGAACTGAAAAGAGTAAAAGCTGAATATTTCGCAGATTTTATTAAAGGTATGGAGCGAATTGGTGGATTTGGCGGAATTTCAGATATCCTGGCTTCTAATGAAACATATCATGGTGACGCAGATTACTACAAGAAAAAACTTCAATTCGTAGAAAATGCTACCATAGAAGATCTTCAGGCCACCGCACAAAAATGGCTTAAAAAAGGAAAGCATACACTTATCGCAAAGCCATTCCCGGAATATAGTATTACAGAAACTTCTGTAGACAGATCTTCGCTTCCTGCAGTTGCTGAAGCAAAGCCATCTAAATTTCCCGATGTTCAGCGTTCTAACCTGAAAAACGGAATGGAGATCGTATTGGCAAAACGCGAAGGAGTTCCAACGATCGTGATGGACCTTATGTTCGATGCCGGTTACAAGACAGATTACATGGCAAGCCCGGGAACTGCTTCTTTAGCTATGGACCTGCTAGATGAGGGAACTGAAAATCTAAACTCCCTGGAAATTAGCGAGAAATTACAGTTACTGGGAGCAGATCTTTACACAAGTTCAGATATGGATATTTCTACCGTAAGTCTAAGAACTTTAAAACCAAGCCTGGAAGGAAGTTTAGAATTATTCTCAGATGTGATTCTAAATCCTTCTTTCCCTCAAAAGGAATTTGAAAGGTTAAAAACAGATCAGCTAAATGATATAAAACGAGAAAAGTCTCAACCTATCACGATGGCTTTAAGGGTAATGAATAAATATCTTTACGGCGAGGATCATCCCTATAGCGGTCCGCAGACCGGCACGGGATATGAGGATACTGTAGAAAAACTTACAAGGGAAGAGGTTGTAAATTTCTACGACACCTGGTTAAAGCCAAATAACGCCACTCTTGTTGTTACAGGTGATATCGAAATGGACCAGTTAAAAGATCAGCTGGAAAAATCCCTTGGGAAATGGAAAAAAGGTGATGTGCCGCAGGTTACATTTACCAAGCCAAAGACCGATACCAAGAACACCCTTTACCTGATGGATCGTCCGGAATCTCAACAATCTGTGATCATTGCAGGGCATTTAACAGATAAATACGGGGAAAATCCTGAATATGCGGTGGAACAAATGGTGAATATCCTTGGAGGTGAATTTACTTCCAGAATCAACATGAACCTTAGAGAAGATAAACACTGGGCTTATGGAGCCGGAGGTTTCGTAATGGGCACTAAGGAGGAAAGACCATTCCTTGTATATGCTCCTGTACAAACCGATAAATCTGCAGAATCTGTGACTGAACTAAGAAAAGAGATCGCTGAATTCGTCACTACCCGTCCTGCAACGGCTGCGGAGGTAGAAAAAGTAAAGACCAACCAGGTACTGGCACTTCCAGGACAATGGGAAACCAATGCCGCGGTGAATGCGTCTCTTAGAAATATGGTGAAATATGACTTACCAGACGATTATTATAAAACTTATGATGCTGAAATAAGAAATCTAAGTGCGGAAGATATTCAGAAGGTTAGCAAGAAGATGGTAGATCCAGAAAAAGTGAACTGGTTCATCATTGGTGACAGAGCCAAGATCGCTGAAAAATTAGATGAACTTGATTTTGATGAGATCGTGGAAATCGATGTGGATGGAAATCCTATAAAACCAAAAACTATTAAGAAAGAGAAAGATCAGGTAGATCAATAAAAAGAAAAACCCCCGCTGAGAAGCGGGGGTTTTTTATACTATATTATCACCTACTTACCTAGGAGTAAGATTTCGTTGCAAATAACTTCGGTAATATATCTTTTCACTCCATCTTTGTCTTCATAGCTCCTGCTGGTTAACTTACCCTCTATTCCTACTTCCTTACCTTTAGGCACATAGTTCTCAATAAGCTCGGCGGTCTTTCCCCATGCAACGATATTATGCCATTGTGTATCGGTGATCTTTTCGCCTTTGGCGTTCTTATAACTCTCATTGGTAGCAACTGAAAATTTAGCCAGTTTCTTTCCTGATTCAAGATTTACTATTTCAGGATCATTACCTACATGTCCAATCAATTGTACGGTGTTTCTTAAAGTGCTCATAACTATAGAATTTTTTGCAGCTGAAAATCATTCGTTCATTTCAACAGGACAAAGATGTGACCGACTCCAAGCATTATTCGTCTGGAAAGTATTTGTATCTGTTTACTTTCGTTTGCAAACGTTTGTAAACGGTTAATTTTAATATTATTTAGATAATTTATTCATACCCGGTCCACTTCAAAGGGCGAATTAGAAGTATTCCATTATTTTTAAACTTTAATAAATCAGCGTATGAATAATCGGAAGATCAGTAATAAGATTAGAGTATATCATAGATATTTAGGTTTTTTCCTGGCAGGAATAATGGCCATGTATGCCATTAGCGGAATTGTACTGATCTTCAGAAGCACAGATGCCTTTAAAATTGAGAAAACTATCGAAAAAGAAGTGTCCTCTAACCTAAGTGAAGAGCAACTTGGTAAAACCTTGAAGATCCGTGATTTCAAAATTGAAAAAGCAGATGCTGACAAAGTCTATTTTAAACAAGGAGAACTGGATAAAACTACCGGAATTGCTACTTATAAAGTGAAGGAGTTACCGGTAATCCTGGAAAGCTTAACCAAACTTCATAAAGCAAACACTAAACGTCCCTTATTCTTTTTGAATATAATTTTTGGGCTTTCCCTTTTATTCTTCGTCATTTCTGCCTTCTGGATGTTTATGCCATCCACCAAAATATTTAGAAAAGGAATTTTTTTCACAATTGGAGGGATTTTATTAACCCTTATTTTACTTTTTGTATAAATGAGTATCGAAAAAGCATATGATCAATGGTCTTCCCAATATGATTCTAACAAGAACAAGACCCGCGACATGGACCAGAAGCTGACCCGGGAGGTATTAGAAAATACTGAATTCGGCTTTGTCCTTGAACTGGGTTGTGGAACCGGTAAAAACACCAGCTGGTTTCAAACAAAAGCAGAGAAAATTCTCGCGGTGGACTTTTCAGATGAAATGCTGAAAATGGCAAAAAAGAAGATCACTTCAAATAATGTGTCCTTTTTAAAGGCAGATATCACAAAAACCTGGGATTGGGCTTCCGGAAATTTTGAGCTCGTTACCTGTAATCTTATTCTGGAACACATTAAGGATCTTAATTTCATTTTTTGCTTAGCTAATAATCAACTAAAAGCCGGTGGATACTTTTTTATTTCTGAACTTCATCCTTTTAAACAATATTTAGGCTCTAAAGCCAGGTTCGATTCCGAAGAAGGAAAAGTAGAGCTGGAAACTTTCACGCATCATATTTCAGAATTCCTTGAAGCCGCCGACTCCACTGGTTTTCAATTGAAAAAATTGAACGAATGGTTTGATGAAGATGGAAATCAAACCCCTCGAATTTTAAGTTTACTATTTCAAAAAACATGATCGCCAATACTCCAGAACCGCCTTATTACGCCGTTATTTTCACTTCCATCTTGAACAACCCTCATGACGGATATTCAGAAATGGCAGATAAAATGGAAGAATTAGCGAAACTCCAACCGGGATATTTAGGTTTTGAATCGGCCAGAGAGAAAGTTGGGATAAGCATTTCCTACTGGAAAGATCTGGAAAGTATAAAGCATTGGAAACACAATGCAGATCATCTTTTTGCAAAAAACAGGGAAAAGCGAAATGGTACGAACAATACCATATCAGGATCACTAAAGTAGAACGCGATTATCATTTTAAAACAATTTAATACGCAACCTTTTCAGGAAATCCTCATCTACTCTATAAATCCCGTATCAATGAAAAGAATAGTTCTACTTCTATCCCTAATTATTTTTGCCATATCCTGTGATAGTTCAGACGATCATTCGGGAGGAATACAAGAAGAGTATATTGTACATAGAAATTCAGAATTAGAGTTAGAAAATTCAGAATTTGGTACTTTTGTAGACATCGTTCCGGGAAATAAACTGGTTTTTGAATATCATTTAAGCAAAGCAGCAGATCCTGATATTGCCGATAGTGGATATGATGAATATCTATACTTCGAGCTGGAGGAAGGAACTGAGGATTTTCGACTAATTGATGAAGGCATTACTATTAGCAACGCATATTTGCGACGATCCTGTTTCTGTGTTTTTACCGATTTTAGACCGCTTACAGACGGAGAGATATCTGGCGAAAAGATTGGTAATAATACATGGAATATAAGTTTTGATGTTGAAGCCGCTATAGAAGAGGACGGAGAAATTGTTGAAACTATAACCATTCAAAATTCAGGAACCTTCAAACCCGAATAATTTAAATCTTATTAATCAACCGAAATACTTATTTATGCGAACCTTAATTAAATTTCTTCTTTTTTTAGCCGTAATCGTAGTGCAGTCCTGTAGTAACAACGATGATAACGACTGCTCTTCTGTTTTGTGTGCGCAGCCGGATGCTATTCTTGATTTTCAGATCGTAAATATTGAAACGGAAGAAAATATTGCCGGTACAATAATTTCTGGAGATGCAATAGAGGTCATAAATACTTCCTCAGGAGCTGAAACAGAGTATGAATTTATAACTGAAAACAATAGTAATATTTTAAGGATCTTCTTTTCTGAAAGTAGTGATTACAGCATAATTTATGGAGATGAGGAAATATTCACCCTATCTGTAGACGCTGAAAGACAAACTGAAGGTTGCTGCTCTACTACGATGATCAATGACCTGAGTATCGAGGGCGCAGAATTTGAATTTGAAGAGGAAACCGGAATTTATACGATCAAAAAAGACATTAGATCCCATCTTATCACCGGAGAAAGTTTAGAGAATTATCATGCTTTTTTTGAAAATTCGAAGTTGCAGATTGAACCTGAAGAAGAATCACATGTAAATACAGAATCCTTGGAAATAGATGTGGTAGCAGGAGAAAAGCTTGTCTTTAAGTTGCTGACTTACGATGATCCGGAAGAGACAGTCGCCGATGATGAGATAACAAGAATTGTATATTTTGAAATAGATCCTGGAGCGACAGAATTCACCTTAAATCCGGATAATTTTGAAGATGCCAATGCGATTATAGGCCTTTTGTCGAGTGCCAGCTTTATAAAACCAATCGAGACCGGAGAAATCACTGGAACAAAAATATCTGATGACGAATGGAAGGTAGAAGTTAAGGCTGCCGTGGGTGAAGAAGGTGAAACTTTCGGTATTAAGATAGAAGAGGATGAAAAATCCTTCACCAGGAGTACTTATGAAGATGTATGGATGCCCATTTATCTTACCCATGTTTTCAGATAGGCTAATTGCCCAATTATTTCCGGGTATTTAGGTTTTTCCCTATATTTCACTATGGAAAAATCTTGCCCGGAATGTGGCGAAAAGATCATAGGCCGAACCGATAAGAAGTTTTGCAGTGATTATTGCCGCAACGCTTATCACAATAAAGCCAATAAAGACAGTAGCAACCTCATCAGGAATACGAATAATCAGCTAAGAAAGAATCATCGCATTCTCGAGGAGCTGAATCCAAATGATAAAACCTCGGTGACCAGAACAAAGCTTCTGGCCAAAGGTTTCAGTTTCGAGGTTTTTACCAGTATCTATGTTACCAAAACCGGGAACCAGTATTTCTTCGTTTATGACCAGGGATACCTAAAGCTGGAAAATGATTTTTACGCACTGGTGAAAAGGAATTAGCATTTTTTTGAGATATAGAATGCCCGCCGATTCTTATCTTAAGGGATATGAAAAAAGTATTGATCTTTACATTTCTCCTTTTAGCATTTAAATCTATGTCTGCACAATCACTTTCTGAATATCAATGGGAAAACAGGCTTTTAGTCATTTTTACTGAAGCCGAGGATTCAAAAGAATATAAGGAACAAGTGAAGGAATTAGAAAGCGAAATAATAGGCTTAAAGGACAGAAAACTTTTAATTATTCAATCACTGCCTCAAAAACACAAGACGGTTCTTCCGGAAGAATCTGGCTGGAAGGATTCCAACCTATATCAAAAGATGAAAAAATCAGGCGAAAGTTTCGAAGTGATCCTCATAGGGCTTGATGGCGGGGTTAAATTAAGGCAAAACGAAGTATTGGAGACCAAAAAGCTATTCGATCTCATAGATTCCATGCCCATGCGACAGGCAGAAATGCGCAGGGAAAATTAACTAATAAGTCCAGGTGTGTGCTTTTAGTTTTAAAGCTGCTCTTAGAACATCTCGCTGACTGATCTGTCCTACAAGACGACCATCTTCGATAATTGGAAATCTTCGAAATTTCATCTCGATGAATTTCTTCGCCGCATCCAGCACGTTCATATTCCCATCGATGGTTTCAACATTGGTATGCATACGTTTCCCTACTGTTAGATCTGCCATAGGCATATTGTAATAACGGCTATCTGAGATCTGCTTCATACAATCCCCTTCAGAAATTATACCCAGTAATTCCATTTTTTCATTCACCACACACCCACCTGAAATACCATGCTTAATAAGTTTTTCCATTACATCCATGATATTTTCATGTTCCCTGAAGGTCACTAGATTCTCGGCCATATAATCTTTTACCAAAATTGGTGCTTCTGCAGGTTTTTCGGGCGCTGCCCGCTTCCCCATAAAACTTTTGATACCCATAGTATAAACTTTTGATTCTTAATTACTTAAATATAAGGATTTTTAGATTAGCAGCTACTTATGGATTTTCCTTGTATATAAATCAAAAACTTATTTAACTTTAAGACCTTTGAATCCGATTCCATGAATAACCGACTAACCGGCCTCATCGCATTTCTACTAATTATACTGGCGGTATGGCTCAATTTCAATTTTGACCAGCCAGATTTTGAACCCAATGAAACCGGTTCATTAACGCAATTTTCTACCTCCAGAGCCTTTGATCATGTAGAAGCGATTGCGCAGGAACCACATTATCTTGGAAGTCCCGCTCACAGCAAGGTCAGGAATTATATCGTAGATCAGCTTCAGAATATGGGTCTGGAAGTGCAAACCCAGGAAGGATATTATTTAAATAAGAACGGGGTTATGGCAAAACCGCAAAACATACTTTCCAGGATAGAAGGTACGGGTGACGGTAAGGCTTTGGTTTTGATGACCCATTATGATTCTGCCATGCATTCCTCTAATGGAGCAAGCGACGCAGGCAGCGGAGTAGCGACGATCTTAGAAGGGATAAGGGCATTTCTCGAGAAAGATACATCCCATAAAAATGACATTATTCTTCTTTTTACCGACGCTGAAGAATTAGGTCTGAACGGGGCAGGCCTTTTTATTGAGGATCATCCCTGGGCCGAAGATGTAGCACTTGCATTGAATTTTGAAGCCCGCGGAAGTGGCGGTAATCCATTTATGCTTCTCGAAACTAATGGTAAGAATGCCCGCCTTATCGAGGCTTTTGAAAAAGCTGGCACAGAATACCCGGTTACCAATTCACTAGCATACAGCATTTACAAGATGCTGCCAAACGACACAGATCTCACGGTTCTTAGAGAGCAGGCCAATATTAATGGTTATAATTTCGCCTTTATAGATGATCATTTTGATTATCATACCGCCAATGATATCCCTGAAAATCTTGATAAAGAAACACTGGCGCACCAGGGAAGTTACTTGATGCCGCTTTTAAATTATTTCAGTAATGAAGACATAACGAGCCTTTCGAGCGATCGTGACCTAATTTACTTTTCTTTACCCTTTGGAGAATTTGTAAAATATCCCTTCGACTGGATCAACCCAATGCTCATCCTGGCTATAATTATTTTTATTATCCTGGTTATCTACGGTCTGAAACGAGAGAGTCTCAATTTCATAGGGATTTTAAAAGGTTTTATTCCGGTTATATTAAGTCTTATATCTTCAGGCTTATTGGTTTGGGCATTCTGGAAATTCTGCCTTTTCATATATCCGGAGTATTCTGAAATGGAACACGGCTTTACCTATAATGGTTACCTATATATTGCCATAGCTATTTTTCTTAGTCTGGCTGTTTGCTTTATTATTTATCACCTTTTACGTCGAAGCCTCAGAACAGCTTCCGTTTTTGTAGCTCCATTGGCCATCTGGCTTGGGCTTTGCGCACTTCTATCTGTTTATCTAAAAGGAGCTTCTTATTTTATCATTCCGGTATATTTCGGGTTATTGCAGCTCTTTGTTATGATACGACAGGAAAAACCAAACAGGATCCTGATGGTTTTACTTTCAGTCCCGTCTATATTCATACTTCTTCCATTTATCTGGAGCCTCCCCGTAGCCCTTGGCTTGAAAATGCTTTTTGCGACGGGAATATTAACAAGTTTGTTATTCTTCTTTTTCCTCCCACTTTTTGGATATTTCAGAAGACTAAAATCATTTGCCGTTCTTTGCTTTCTGGTTTTTAATGTTCTTATATTCGTATCGCATTATTATTCAGAATTCAGCGTAGAAAGACCTAAACCAGATAGTCTGGTATATCTTAAGGACCTGGACCAGAATACCTCTACCTGGTATTCTTATGATCATATGCCAGATGAGTGGACCTCAGAATATTTTGGGGAAGATGCTAGGGAAAGTTCTCATACAGAATCTAATTTCAGCAGTAAATATGGTAGTAACTTTACTTTTAAAGCGGAAGCTCCAGCCATCAATATTCCTGAACCTGGGGTGATAATTGAAGAAACCGGGAAAGATAGCCTGGACCTTCAAAGTTATTTACTGAAAATCGCACCAAATAGAACCATTAACAGAATGGAACTTTTTGAGATTAAGGATGTCGATTTTAAAGAATTCAAAGTAAATGGTCTTGAAGCTGAAGAAGTTTACCTGGGGGAAAATGCTTTTCATATGTTCAAAAGGCGATGGAAAGAACGTTTATTGACCTATTATGCCTCAAACATGGATACTTTGAGAATTGAATTCAGTGTTGAGAAAGGAGATCTACCAGAATTCGTACTTTATGAGTCGGCATACGATCTTATTGGAAATAAGGATTTAAAGGTCAAAGAACGTCCGGATGGGATTATCCCAAGACCTTTCGTATTGAATGATGCTACTATTTTAAAGAAAACGATCAAGATAAAAGACTAGAATGAAAATAGCGATATTAGGATGTGGATGGCTTGGATTGGAACTCGGAAAAAGACTTCGGGAGCAGAATCACGAAGTAAGAGGATCGGTAACCAGGCATGAAAGAATGCAGGAAGTTAGAGCAGCAGGGCTGGTACCTTATTCAATAAAACTATATGAAAAAGGAATTCAGGGGGATATACGTTCTTTTTTATCTGGTGTAAATACTCTTATCATTGATATCCCGCCAGGCCTTCGCAAGAATCCGGAGGTCAACTTTGTAAAGAAGATCAAGAAGCTTATTCCTTATATAGAAAAATCATACCTGCAGAAGGTTATTTTTACCAGTTCTACTTCGGTTTATGAAGACACTTTAGACTTCCCTACCTATGACGAGAACGCAGAAACAGATAATTCCAACGATATTTCTGTACAGCTAAGAAATACAGAATTGTTATTTCTGAATAACGAGCATTTTAGTGCTTCAATTTTAAGATTTGGAGGGCTTATAGGGCCGGAGAGACATCCGGTAAAATATCTATCAGGGAAAACCGGGATCAAAGATCCTGAAGCACCGGTCAATCTTGTGCACCAGGAAGACTGTATAAAAGCCGTCTTTAAATTGATGGACAAGGAGAAAGATAACTCGGTTTGGAACGTAGTTTATCCTGAACATCCTACCAAAGAAGAATATTATAGCGCAATAGCGAAAAAGAGGAATTTAGAAAGTCCGGAATTTGATCATTCCCAACCTTCCAAAGGAAAAAAGATAAGTTCAGAAAAACTGATCAAAGAATTAAAATTCGAATTCTCAACCCCGGTTTAGGTAATTGCTTATTCGAGAAGTAATTTAAATTCACCTAAAATCTTTTTGTACTGGTCCTTATCATTAGAATTATGGACCATAAGATCTAAACTACCCTTGATGTATTCCTCATTCACAGAAGTTATTTCGAGATATCCTTCTCCTTTTTCAGCATAATGAGAATACCAGGCGGTACCAAGATCAAAGAAATTGCAGTTATTGTTTAACTGCTGGCCGGTTTCATAAAGACCTTCTCCATAAAAATGGCGGATAGTAATACCTAGTCTTCTTACCTGTTTAGTATCATTATCTTCTATAACTCCCCACAAATTGAGAGTATAAAAACGATTGCCGGCATAGTCATAATTCTCAACCAATTTAGACCCGAGACTTTCATCTTTATAATTCTTCATTCCGTCACTAAAAAGCACTTGTCTTTGCCCAACTTGAAGCAGGATATATTCCTGGTAATCTTCTGTCTTAAAGAGTTTAGTTTCGGGTTCTGACTGCTTATTTATAATATGTTCATCTTCTGTGCTACAGGAAATAAAAAGGAAGAAAAGAAATAATATTTTGTAAAGAATACGCATGTCCCCCTGGTTTAAATTAAACGCTCGTAGGGTCTTACGTATTTAAAAGATAAATATTAAAACACTGAATTTCAATTATTTATGTATTTTTTAGATGAAACAGTGAGAAAATCTGTCCAAATAATAGGTGCCAAATAATATTCTTACAATTTACTCGGAATATACCTGAGCATAAGGAGACCATATTTCATATATAGGGTCACCTTTGGAACTTTTTCCCGAATGGTGCCATTCCCCTTCTTTAACCTCAAATTCAAAATCGAGGTTCGCTCCTACTCTGTTGTTATCCCTGGAAAAGAACTCTATATTTTCTATATATTTCCCGTTTTCAGCTGAATATGTTCCCCCTCCGGTTCCAAAAAATTCTCTGGTAGCTGAATTGAAAGCAACCCATTGAAACCTGTTTCCGCCAAGTATCTTAATTGTTCGTCTTTCACCGGGTTGCATCCTGTTCATTTCTCCATTCCTTTTTCTGCCAGTAATTGCCCAGTTTCCACTAAGCTTATTTTCCTCTGAAGAAATTCGTTCCCAGATCTGCACTTCTTTTACATTATTGATCTTAATCTTATCCCCTTCCATAAAGGTAAGTTCAGGATCCAGGGTCGTACCCACCAGCTCTGGTGTTTTGGTGTTGAAATCGATGGTAATTTTATAGTCTCCTGAAGTATATTCGCCTCCCTGGGCCCAAAGGAATTCGTTAGTAGCTATTTCTTTAGCTCCTTCTGCAAAATAATTATCTTGGTAGATCCTTACGACCTCTTTTTCTGAGATACTTCGGCCATTCTCTTCGATAAGCCTCCAGGAACCCTCAACAGATTGGGAAAACATACCGGTAGATAAAAGGAATATGCTAAATATTAAAAGTCTTTTCATGATCTATAAGTTTTTGATTCTTATAAATTTAAAAAAGATACTCTCTTTATTCAGTTAAAGCTTTGCTAAGCTATTCCTTCTTCTCGCCGTACTTGTCGTATTCCGGATACAGAAAATTATTATAGGGAAATCTTGTGATATGGATCTCTCTCACGGCTTCGTATACCTTTTTACGGAAATCTTCCATATTCTCCTTATTCAATGCTGAAATGAAGAGTACGTTATCTCCCATTCGGTTCATCCATGTCTTCTTCCATTCTTTCAAAGTATAGTGAGCCGAGGTCTTTTCTGTGATAAGATCATCGTCATCGATCTTTTCAGGTTCGTAAGCATCGATCTTATTGAACACCATAATGGTTGGTTTGCCCAATGTTTCTATTTCGGTTAGAATTTGATTTACCGAATCTATATGCTCTTCGAAATTAGGATGTGAAATATCAACCACATGTAAAAGCAGATCTGCTTCCCTAACTTCATCCAGAGTCGATTTAAACGACTCTACAAGCTGCGTAGGCAACTTTCTAATGAATCCCACCGTATCACTCAACAAGAATGGCAAGTTTCGTATAACAACCTTTCTAACGGTCGTATCGAGGGTGGCGAAAAGTTTATTTTCGGCAAAAACATCGCTCTTACTAATCACATTCATAAGTGTAGACTTTCCAACGTTGGTATATCCAACCAAAGCCACACGTACTAACTGACCACGATTACCTCGCTGAACCTCCATTTGCTTATCGATGGTCTTCAGTTTATTTTTAAGCAGGGAGATCTTATCACGTACTATCCTACGGTCGGTCTCGATCTCTGTTTCCCCTGGACCACGCATACCAATACCACCACGCTGTCTTTCAAGGTGAGTCCACATACCGGCAAGCCTGGGTAGTAAATATTCATATTGTGCCAATTCTACCTGCGTCCTTGCATAACTTGTTTTAGCTCTCTGGGCAAAAATGTCCAGAATAAGACCGGTCCTGTCAAGGATCTTACACTTCAGGATCTTTTCTATATTCTTTTGCTGGGCGGGAGAAAGCTCATCATCAAAGATCACCCCTCCAATATCATTCTCGTCTACAAATTCCTTTACATCGTTCATCTTCCCTGATCCAATAAAAGTCTTTGGATCTGGCTTGTCTAAACGCTGTGAAAAGCGCTTCACAACTTCCCCTCCTGCGGTATAAGTAAGGAACTCAAGTTCATCCAGATATTCCTCCAGTTTATCCTGATCCTGCTCTTTGGTAACGATACCAATTAGAACAGTTCTTTCATAAGCTAAATCGGTCTTTTCAATCATAGGCACAAAGGTAAGAAATAGGTGCATATCAGTTTTGCTTACAACATTTATTTAGGATTTTTTCCTGGAATTCTGTATGAAAAATATTATACACAGCTATAATCACCAATTTGTTTTTTTATACATTCGTGAAGTATTTTACATCCTTAACCGGGAGGATTAGACCGGTAGTAACTTCCTATTCTGGCCTGGAAAGCCATATACATTCTAACTTATTTATATATTCATGAAAGCAAAAAATCTATTTTGTTTACTAATCCTCGTGTTTGGCTTTGGAAATATAACAGCACAGGAAAAAATGCATTTGATCACTCTAAAACCCGAAGCAGATCTGAATTTTGAATTTTTCGTAACAGAGGTTCAGGATGCTCGGCAGAACAAGGGAAATATCGGTGTTGCTCAAACCGGGCTAATGAACAAACAGGTACCGGCAAATTTTAGCGAAGATTTTTCTCTTCATTTAAAAGCTTACTTGAACTCCATTTTACCAGAAAAACAGTCAGCTCAACCGCTTATTGTAAAAGTACACAAGCTTTATATTTCTGAAAGAACAGCAGCAATGTCTGAACTTGGCTCCTGTGAAGTATCTGTTGAATTCCTCAAAAGCGAAAATGGCAAGTTGTATTCTTTTGGGACTTTTCAATCCAGTGTAGAGGGAAAAGGAATGGATGTAACACCCAAACATGACGATCGCATCAAAGAAGCTATTAATAATTGCATCAATAAATTTACTTCGAGTAATTGGCAGAATTCAGAAATTGCCCAGGAACCTTCTGAGCCAGAGGACAAAAATGAATTCGATTCAAAGGAAACTCTGAAAGCAGGACTATATTTTGATTTTGAAGATCTGGTAAATAATTCACCAAAGCAGGATCTTCCATACCGAACAAAAAGAATCTTGAAAAACTACAAGTCAGAACATTTTCAGGTCTTGCAGCAGGAAAAAAATAAGAGAGTCAAAAATCTATTTGGATATTCAGATGGTGAGAATGTTTACCTGAACGCCACGAGATACACCCAATCTGAATATTTCATCAAGTCTAAGTTTATTGGCAGATATATTTATTTTGAAGATCAATATTCTTCACCTAGTGCTACCGCAGCTTTCGGATTAATCGGTGCAGCGGTCTCTAACAGACATACCGGAATTGTACTGGATACAAAGACAGGTATCACCACAGTATTGAATAACAAGAGCATGGAAAGCCTATTAAAGGATTATCCTGAATTACTGAATGAATATAACCGAAGTAAAAAAACTGTAGAAGATGATCGTAAAATGATAGAGAAGATCAATAACCTACCACCTCTCTCATAATAAATAAAGCCCCCGCACAGTAAAGTACGGGGGCTTTAATATTAGGTGATTCGGTTTTTAGAATCCAAAATTAATACCCAGGCCAAACACTTCCCTGATCTGAAAAGCACCTACGGCATTGTCATCATATATGGCCTGAAACACAAGGTTTGCAGATAAATAATCGTTGATTCCCATTTCTACATTCAAAAGGTAATCTATATCGATATTTCCTGGTTTATCAAGGTAATTGGAATAAAGGGATAGGGTATGTTCCATAGCCACATTTTCCATGATCTCATATTTGGAATATCCACTTAAAGAAGCACCAAGTTCAAATCTCATTGATTTTCCCTCGTCCACACCAAAATAATCTCCGTCTACATAGCCCGGTTCAGTAGTAAAATCCTTGTCTACAAATATAAATCTGGCCGTTGCAGGAGCGAAATTGACCACAAGATCATCACTTTTTTTCCACATGATGCCCGGACCAGTTTGCAGGTAAGCCGGTGACATAAAATCTGAAATTTCTGTCCTGATGGTTTCCCCGGTTTCAGCATCTTCACTAAACTCATACCCCTTAGCAAACTGGGTTCTGAAATTTAAAAACCAGGAATAATAAAAGTTAGATTCCTGAATCCTTTTTCCGGCAATAGAGGTAAGTTCTAACCGGTCACTGGTCTTTCTAATAAATTCGTCGTCCTTTACCTTGGTTAGACCATAATTCCCAAATATCCTGTTGTTCCAGGAAAAATCATCCATTTTATAGTTGAACTGGTAGTCTACTGAAAGATTACCAGCGATACTGGAAGTACCCCCGCCAGTCCATTCTTTATTGAATGCAGACTGATTAAAAAGCAACTGGACATTTCCTTCTGTTGACCAACCGTTTGGTATGGTATCTTTTTCTTCTTCCTCTTGAGATTGTGCTATTCCCATGCAAAGCAATGAAAAAGCGAAAAGTAAAGTTTTCTTCATAACTATTTTTTTGGTTGTTTATATAATGGAACCGAAGAACAGGCTTCACCATACATAAGGCTTTTCACAACGGGCTGGAGCTTTTTAATAAGGAAAATATAAGCATTTTTTGGAACAGGCTTGTTTGAACAACCCTTAATTATTACCGGCTTATCCTTAAGATCTGATACATCAAGACTTTCAATCACCTCCTGATAAAGGTGACTTTCAAGATCTTCCAGCTCACCTATCACTACTTTTTTAGCATACGGCTCGAGATAAGTGGAAATAAGCATATATGCCCATGCCGGTACGATAGCATCTGTAGAACATGTTAACGCGATGAACTGATCCTGATACTGTGACCAGTCATGATTTTTAGCATGTTCCCTGAAATCCTTTTCCCTTAGCACAAAACCTTCATGAAGCCAAACACTCAGATCAAAAACAAACCTTTGACCTTTTGGATAGTAATCCTCAAGATTAAAGGTTAATAATTTACTTTGAGCGACCCGATTTATTATCTCTTCCGCCATAATTTTATTTTATAAAAGTCCGAGCTCCAGTTTTGCGCCTTCACTCATTAGGTCCTGGCTCCATGGTGGATCAAAGGTGATCTCCACCTCAGCGTCTTTCACCATATCCAGAGACTTCACTTTTTCTTCAACTTCAAGTGGAAGTGTCTCGGCAACCGGGCAATTTGGAGTAGTAAGCGTCATTAGGATCTTTACATCATAATCTGTACTCACCATCACATCGTAGATAAGCCCTAATTCGTATATATCTACAGGTATTTCCGGATCATAGATTGTTTTTAATACGGTCACGATCTTTTCTCCTAATTCCTGTGTGTTTATTTCCTGTTCCATTTCAATTCAATTGTGTTTGATATGCTACTGCATACATTTTTAATTGTTTGATCATACTAACCAAACCATTGGCACGGGTTGGAGAAAGATGTTCTTTCAGCCCGATCTCATCAATAAACTTAGTATCTGCCTCTATGATCTCTGAAGGATGCTGATTAGAAAATACTCTAATTAGAATAGCAACAATCCCCTTGGTGATTATCGCATCACTATCTGCAGTGAAGGCAAGTTTATCTCCTTCCAGTTCAGCATGCACCCAGACCTTACTCTGGCAACCTTTGATAAGATTCTCATCGATCTTATATTTCTCATCGATCAAAGGTAATGACTTACCCAGCTCAATCATATATTCATAACGCTGCATCCAGTCATCGAACATTGCAAACTCATCTACTACCTCCTGTTGTTTTTCCTGAATCGTCATATTTTAATTTTACGCAAAAGTACAATAAGAACTAGTGCTATTCAACATTTTCTGCTAATCTTAAGATAGCCTCAACCAATGGTTTTATAGTTTCCGGGGCATTCCCGTGATCAAATGAATTAGTCTTGTAAATGGTATCATTCTTACGAATGCTCAGGATGGCGTGAGGAGCAGCATCTGAAGCCCTGGAATCTGATGGTGCCTTTAACTGGTTGATCCTGGAAACATCTACATCTTCCAGTTTTTCAAGAAGCATTTTCCAATCTTTATTTGTAATACTGTTCGCATTTTCGCTAGCGTTTAAGCCTGTACTTTTAAGATGGATCTTTTCCGGGGTAATTGTATATAAAGTAGTAGAACCTCTGGTAAAGGTCTCATAGGTAATAGAATTAATAGATTCTGCATCCTGGTTTGAGCAATCGTTCGCCGCAAACAGAATTATAATAAAAGTAAGAAAAGTAGTTTTCATGATCGATCTTTTTAGGTTGATAGCATATTACGAAAAAAGGCACCACAAGGGTGCCTCTTTAAAACTTTATTAACTGAAAGATTAGTCAGCCATAGTCGCACGGAAACCTCCGTTAGAGAATACAGAAAGCATTCTAGACTTCTGTCCTTCAGTAAACATGTTAAGACATGGGTCATCAGAATAGTCCATGAAGTTCATGGTCATATCTGTAGTACCACAATTAACTGTTGGGTAAGTAGGACATCCTCTTGAAGGACCATCAGAGTCCGGAGTATCGGCTACATAATCTGTAGCTCCACAACCACCGTCACCCCATATGTGACGTAGGTTCAACCAGTGACCAACTTCGTGAGTTGCAGTTCTACCGGTAGAGTACTGAGTAGTTCCAGTAAATCTGTGATCCATTACAACTCCATCTGTAGCCCAGCTTCCTCCAGGGAATTGAGCGTAACCAAGGATGTTACCACCACGGTATGGCATATTACTTACCACCCAGATGTTAAGGAATTCCTGTGGATTTACCACATCAGATCCATCGCTTGAAGAGAACTTCATAGAATCATCTGGTCTCCACTGACGTTTTTTAGTCTTAACTCTAATTACATCCTCAAGTACAAAACGAACTCCGATATTACTTTCAACTGCTGCAAATTCAGCTGGAATTGAATTTCTTCCAGGGTTGCTTAGGTTAAAGTCTTCGTTTAATGCACTGATCTGGTCCTCCAACTGAGAAGTTGGGATATTCTCACTGTCACTGTTATACAATACATGAAAAACAACAGGAATTTCTATTTTCCCATCGGCAGCCAAACGTTTGGTCAATCCTCTTTCAATAGCCATCTCTGTATGTTTCTCTACAGCGGCCATTTTTTCAGCTAATTCAGGATTTTCTGCTATTTTTTCTTCAAGAACTCCCATGGTACCACATTGATCTGCAGCAATGGCTAGGGTTTCTTGTTCTGCTGCTAAAGTTTCATCAACAGTTGTTTCTGAAGACTTTTCACAGGAAGCAAAAATTAGGGTCAGGGCCGAAGCCAGCAAATAAATTCTTTTCATTAAGAATAAGTATTTAGTTAATAAATTGTTTTCCTCGGTAATCGAAAATGTATTGGTCAAAACAGAATTACCGACTTTCTAATTGTTTGGTTTTTGTTTAGAATTTTTGACACTATTCCAGGATATTTCCTGAAAAATACGAGCCGAATATAGATAAATATTTAAGTTATCCTTAACGTAAAAACAATCAATTATTAACTCATACATGTATTTCACCGATAAATATAGGCTATTCGTCGGCTAAGAGTGAGTGTTAAAATTTTGAATTAATTAAAGTTATTTGGCAGAAATCTGGCTTTTACCTCGATTTTAGAATTGAATTGGGTTTTCAAAAATCCAGAAAATCGATTTTTAAGCACTCATAGAGGAAAGGAATTAGAAATAATAATAGTCTGAAAGTAGAAGTTCTTTCGACCTAGTTCTTTAGAGATTTTCTACCAAAACCAAGATAAGCCAAAGATCCGAAAATTGGAACGACAATTACGGCCAGAATCCAGGCAATTTTAAGCCATATACCACTCCTAACCATTAATAAAATATAAATGCCCAGTATGGATGCAATAATCAAATGGGTTTGCCAGAGAAAAATAGTGATTTCAGGAGCCATAAAATTTTAATTTAAGGCAATATAGGAAAATCTATAAGAAATTACTGGAGCATCATTTTTGCTTTTTTCACCGCGTCGATAAAAAGATCTATCTCGTGAAAAGTATTGTAGAATGAAAAGGAAGCTCTAACTGTACCAGGGATCTTAAAGAAATCCATGATTGGTTGCGCACAATGATGACCTGTTCTTACTGCAATTCCCATTTTGTCTACCAAAGTCCCTATATCATAAGGATGCAAACCCTCAATATTAAATGAAATTACAGCAGTCTTATCTGGAGCTTCTCCATAGATCTTCACACCCTCGATCTCCCTGAGTTTTGCAGTAGCATACTCCAGCAGTTCATGCTCGTATTTAGCGATAGCATCAAAACCGATCTCATTCATATAATCGATGGCTGCACCAAAGGCGATACCTCCGCAAATATTTGGAGTCCCAGCTTCGAATTTATGAGGCAATCCAGCATAGGTGGTCTTTTCAAAAGAAACCGTAGCTATCATTTCGCCACCACCCTGGTAAGGTGGTAATTTTTCAAGCCATTCTTCTTTTCCATAAAGGACACCAACTCCGGTTGGTCCGCACATTTTATGCGCTGAAACCACATAGAAGTCTACATCCAACTCCTGCACATCTGCCTTGATGTGTGGCGCCGCCTGGGCTCCATCGATCAATACAGCCGCCCCCTTCTCATGAGCCTTATCAATAATATTCTTGATGGGGTTTACCGTACCCAAAGCATTGGAAACATGATTAAGAAAAACCAGTTTGGTTTTGGAACTTAAAAGCTTTTCAAATTCAGAATAGACCAGTTCACCATTAAGATCCATAGGAATCACCTTTAGAACAGCCCCAGTCCTTTCACATAGCATTTGCCATGGAACTATATTGGAGTGATGCTCCATAGCCGAAACCAGAATCTCATCGCCTTCTTTCAGAATCGATGAAAAACCGTTCGCCACAAGATTGATCCCGTGAGTGGTACCAGAGGTGAAAATGATCTCATGAGCTTTTTCAGCATTAAAATGCTTCTGAATCTTGATTCTCGCCTGCTCGTACTTATCTGTAGCTTCCTGAGACAGGGAGTGCACGCCTCTATGAATATTGGCGTTGTAATTTGAATAGTAATCCACGATCACATCCATGACCTGTTTAGGGGTCTGGGCAGTGGCCGCATTATCAAAATAAACCAAAGGATAGCCATTAACCTCACGTTTCAGGATTGGAAAATCTTCTCGAATTTTTTCAACCTCAAAAGTCTTAGCCTGAGTTTGATGACTCATCCTTTATGTTTTTTTGAATTTATATTATAGGTTATGGAATCCCAGTTCAACCTCTAGTTTAGAAGCGATCAGTTTATTGATCCTTTTCTTCACTTCAGGAATCTTCACACTTTCCAGTACGTTATTAGCAAATGCGTACATCATTAATCCACGGGCTTCCTTTCTTGGAATACCTCTGGACTGCAGATAGAACAATGCATCTTCGTCTAACTGGCCAATAGTACAACCGTGACTACAAGCTACATCATCTGCAAAGATCTCCAGCTGTGGCTTAGAGTTGATGGTCGCTTTATCGTCTGCAAGGATATTATTGTTAGACTGATAAGCGTTGGTCTTTTGAGCTTCTTTCTCAACAAGAACTTTTCCGTTGAAAACACCCGTTGAACTATCACCATAGATTCCTTTATAATCCTGGTGGCTCTCACAATTAGGTTCAATATGATGAACCAGTGTATTGTGATCTACATGCTGTTTCCCTTCAATGATGGTAACACCTTTCATGGTAGAATCTATACGCTCACCTCTTTGATAGAAATTAAGGTTATTACGCGTTAGTTTCCCACCGAAAGAAAAAGTATGAACAGACACATTGCTTTCATCCTTTTGCTCAATAAAAGTATTATCGATAAGCGAAGCTGAAAGATTATCGTTCTGAATCTTATAGTAATCCACGATCGCCCTGCGGTCTGCGAAAATTTCGGTTACCGAATTCGTAAGCACAGGATGATCTGTTAGACTCTGATGTCTTTCGATGATCTGTACATGTGAATTCTCCTCAACAACTACCAGATTTCTTGGTTGCAAAAGTAATGAAGACTCATTCCCGGTTGCGAAATTGATGATCTGTATCGGCTTATCGGCAAGCTTGTTCTTGTGAATGTGTATGAAAGCGCCCTCTCTTGAGAAAGCGGTGTTCAAAGAATTCAAACCAGATTTTGGAGCCACTTTATTAAAGTAATTCTCAATAACCGGTCTGTATTTATCTTTTGTTAATGCCGAAGACATCAAGCAAACATCGATCTTATCATGAGTTGTTTGCGAAAGATGTGAAGAAAAAATGCCGTCGATAAATACCAGGTCATAAGTATCTATATCATGGATAAGATATTTCTTGATATCACGGTATTCTATTGCTTCTTCTTTCTTCGGGAATACGCTATAGTCATGTTTAAGAACTGAGTTAAGCGAAGTATATTTCCAGTTCTCATCCTTTTTATTCGGGAAACCAAGTTCTTCAAAATCCTTGATCGCCTGATTTCTTATAAGATCCATGCCGCTATCTGGCTCAAGACCTTCTTCGAAAGCTAAAAAAGAGGAGATAAGTTTATCTTTTAATTCCATTTTGTTCAATTTCAATTTCAAAATTTAAAAGTCAATAATCCCTTTTCCGGGCGTATTGAATGCTCAATTCTGAATTATTTAAACTGTTTTTTCCGGCTTTACCCAATCGTAGCCTCTTTCCTCAAGTTCGTGGGCCAGCTCTTTTCCGCCAGACTTCACGATCTTTCCATCTACCATCACGTGAACCACATCTGGTACGATATAATCCAACAGTCTTTGATAGTGCGTAATAAGCAATACTGCGTTGTCTTCTCTTCTAAGCTTATTCACTCCGTTAGCCACCACTTTTAAAGCATCGATATCCAGACCTGAATCTGTCTCATCAAGAATAGATAATTTTGGGTCCAGAATTGCCATCTGGAAGATCTCGTTACGTTTCTTCTCACCACCAGAGAATCCCTGATTAAGGGAACGGGATAAGAACTTACGATCTATCTCAAGCATTTCAGACTTCTCACGGATAAGTTTCAGCATTTCATTCGCCGGCATATCTTCTTTCCCATGCGCTTTACGCTGAGCATTGATCGCAGTCTTAATGAAATTTGTTACTGAAACTCCTGGAATTTCCACCGGGTATTGAAAAGAAAGAAAGATGCCTTTATGTGCTCTTTCTTCCGGGTCCATTTCACTAAGATCTGAACCTTCAAAGATCAATTCACCTTCGGTCATTTCATATTCTTCCCTTCCTGCAATTACAGACGATAAGGTACTTTTACCAGAACCGTTAGGTCCCATGATTGCGTGAACTTCTCCCGGATTTATCTCCAGGTTAATTCCTTTAAGTATCTCCTTATCTTCTATGCTGGCGTGTAAATTCTTTATTTTAAGCATGTCTATCAATTCTGAATCTGCCGTAGCAGATAGTTTTATTATTCTTTTATTCTTTAATCGTATCTGTCACTTTCTCACTTTCAGGGATCTCTATGATCTCCCTGATCTCTATCACCTCGGCCCAACCTTCTTGTTCAGGGTTCGGTACAATTTTAGCTTTTACCGTTACCGGGATCATATCAAAATCATCATTTTTAAGAGGTGCAATTTTTTCTGAAAGCACATTAGCCATTGAGTCCAGGGTCACCCCATATACAAAAGTATCTCCTCTTAAAACTGCAGCATCTGCTGCGTAAATGAATTCTCCTTCAAGAACCTGAATGCTATCCGGAACTTTTTCAACTTCCGGCCCATCCATAAGGTCTCTTCGTTCTTCATCCTGACAGGAGAAAAGCATTATACTAATTATCAATAATCCAAATAACTTCTTCATAACACAGATCTCACAGGTGTTTTGATTATCCAACTGATCCTTCAAGTGAAATCTCTAAAAGTTTTTGTGCTTCTACTGCAAATTCCATTGGTAGCTTGTTCAGCACTTCTTTACTAAAACCATTTACGATCAAAGCGATCGCTTTTTCAGTATCAATTCCACGCTGATTACAATAGAATATCTGGTCTTCCCCGATCTTACTGGTAGTCGCCTCGTGCTCCACCTGTGCAGATTTATTCTTAACCTCGATATAAGGGAAAGTATGAGCCCCACATTTATTCCCCATCAACAGGGAATCACATTGCGAGAAGTTCCTTGCATTTTCTGCACGACCGTTGATCTGAACCAGACCACGATAAGAGTTTTGTGATTTACCGGCAGAAATACCTTTTGAAATGATCGTACTCTTAGTATTCTTACCAAGGTGGATCATTTTGGTACCTGTATCTGCCTGCTGAAAATTATTGGTTACAGCGATAGAGTAAAATTCTCCTACCGAGTTATCTCCTTTAAGGATACAACTAGGATATTTCCATGTTACAGCTGAACCGGTCTCTACCTGCGTCCAGGAGATCTTCGCGTTTTTCTCACAAAGCCCTCTTTTAGTAACGAAATTGAAAACTCCTCCTTTACCCTCTTTATTTCCAGGGAACCAGTTTTGAACCGTACTGTATTTTATCTCAGAACCATCTAAGGCTACCAGCTCTACCACTGCCGCATGAAGTTGATTCTCATCACGCGATGGCGCTGTACAACCTTCAAGGTAGCTTACATAACTATCTTCATCTGCCACTACAAGAGTTCTTTCGAACTGCCCGGTACCGGCCTGGTTGATCCTGAAATAAGTAGAAAGTTCCATAGGACATCTAACTCCTTTCGGAATGTAACAGAAAGATCCGTCACTAAATACAGCTGAATTTAAAGCCGCATAAAAATTATCCTTCTTTGGAACTACCGTACCCAAATATTTTTTAACCAATTCCGGATGCTCTTTGATCGCCTCAGAAATTGAACAGAAAATAATTCCTTTCTCTGCCAAGGTCTTTTTGAAAGTAGTAGTAACCGAAACTGAATCCATTACCACATCTACCGCAACTCCGGCAAGCTTCTTTTGCTCATCCAGGGAAATACCAAGTTTTTTAAAGGTGTCCAGTAATTCAGGGTCTACCTCATCTAAACTATCGTACTTAGGTTTTTTATTAGGTGCGGAATAATAAGAGATATTTTGAAAGTCCGGTTTTGGATAATGCACATTAGCCCATTCCGGTTCGATCATATCTTCCCAGGCGCGATAAGCTTCAAGGCGCCATTCCGTCATCCATTCCGGTTCCTCTTTCTTTTTAGAAATTGCCCGCACGATATCCTCGTTCAAGCCCACCGGAAAAGTATCAGATTCTATATCTGTATAAAATCCATACTCATACTCTTTGGTTTCGAGCTCTTTCTTTAAATCGTCTTCAGTATATGCCATGTTTCTTTATTCAATATTTAAGGCTTTGAGTTCAAATTAAACTGAATCAATCACCTTTAAAATAACTCTTCTGCAGATCAATTACTGCATTTTGCCAAATTTCAAAATGATTAAATCACATTCTGAAATCTGAATAGTTTACAGTGAAAAACTTTCACCGCATCCGCAGGTTCTCTGTGCGTTAGGATTATTAAATACAAAACCCTTGCCGTTCAAACCACCTGAATACTCCAGAATGGTTCCCGCCAGATATAAAACGCTACGCTTGTCAACAACAATCTTTACATCATTGTCTTCGAAGACCTTATCGCCTTCTGCCTGACTTTTATCGAAATTCAATTCGTATGATAAGCCAGAACAACCGCCACTCTTAACGCCTACTCGAACATAGTCGGCTCCAGGATTAAATCCTCCCTCAGACATTAGTGCGGAAATTTTCTTTTTAGCCTCTTCGCTAACTTTAATCATAAGCTATAAAGATTAATTCTAAATTGGGCACAAATATACTACAAAGCATGTGTTTTACCATAGACTAAGCATATGTTTTAAGAATTGACATATAGAGCATGACAATCAAAAAAAGCAACCTGTATTATAGTCCATTTTCACCCGTCGTTACTCAATAAAGCTTTTGCTTCATTCTTCTTCATTGAATTTTATAATCGTACTTTTGCACTTTAAAATTCAATCGCATGTTTGAGAATAGTCAGGAAAGCAGGACAAACCTTTCAGAATTAGGAGAATTTGGACTTATAGACCATCTAACTAAGAATTTTAGTCCGAAACTGGAATCTACCGTTAAAGCTATTGGAGATGATGCCGCTGTGCTTAATTTTGAAAACAAGCAAACCCTGGTGAGTACAGATCTACTCATTGAAGGTGTTCATTTTGACCTGGCCTATATGCCGCTCAAACATTTGGGGTATAAAGCTGTTATGGTAAACCTTTCAGACATCTATGCTATGAACGGTACAGCCACTCAGGTGACGATCTCCATTGCGGTTTCAAACCGTTTCCCGGTAGAAGCACTTGAGGAGTTGTATGCAGGAATTCAGCTTGCCGCTAAATTATATAATGTTGATGTTATTGGAGGAGACACTACGTCCTCAACCTCTGGATTAATGATTAGTGTCACCGCCCTTGGAGTGGCTGAAAAGGATGAAGTTGTTTACAGAGATGGAGCGAAACCTAACGACCTTCTTGTTCTAACCGGAGACCTTGGCGCAGCTTACATGGGATTACAGGTGCTGGAACGCGAAAAAGAGGTTTTTAAAGCTAACCCAAATGCGCAACCAGACCTTGATCAATATACTTACCTTATCGAAAGACAATTGAAACCGGAAGCGAGAAAAGATATCGCTCCCCTGCTAAAAGATCTAGAAGTAAAACCTACTTCAATGATCGACATAAGTGACGGACTTTCTTCGGAGATCATTCATTTATGTAAAAATTCCAAAGTTGGAGCCAACCTGTTTGAAGAAAAGATCCCACTAGATCCTGCGGTTATATCGGTTTGTGAGGAATTTGAAATTGATAGCACCATGATCGCGTTGAGTGGTGGTGAAGACTATGAATTGTTATTCACGATCTCACAGGACGATTATGATAAAATTAAGGGGAATCCGCATTTAACCGTTATCGGCCATATGACCGAAGAAAATGAAGGTATGCATTTGGTTACCCGTGCGAATCAAAAATTGCCATTGATCGCCAGGGGATGGAATTCTATGGAAGAGAAAAAAGACTAAGAAGCCTTTGCTAAGAAAACGCGTTTGCGTCTTTGATGGATTTTAGCCAGGTAAGCATTTGTTTCCTTGAACTTGGGAGTAAGTCTCGCCAATAGGCCGTCTGCAGTATCTGTCATTTCCATTCCGCACTTTTTACATTGGTACTCATGTACGTGATTGGTGATGTTTTTTGACACTCTCAACCGGTGTCCAAAAATGTTGCAATAAACCTTTGCGAATGAAAACAATGTAGGATGTTCTTTTTTCATATAAGGTTAAAATTCTGGTTTCTAGATTTCTAAAGTATAAAAAATAGTTAATAGTTCGACAAAAAGCGTTAATTAATCGATAAAATGCATGATTTTTGTTAAATTATTCAGGTCCTCCATGTAAGAATTATGACCATTTTCCAGCGAATGGAATTCACAGTCGCATCCCTTGGCAAGCCTTTGTAATTCATTGAAATCCAATATAGGATCCTCTTTTGAAGCCGCGATGATCTTCTGTCTGCCAAAGCCATTTAGTTCCTCTAAATAATTTGTACGAATTTTCATACCTTTTAAAGTTGCTTGTATATTTTTTGACTTCATTTCGTAAGCCCTGGCTTTCAAATCTTCAATTTCAGAAGCAAATTTTTTCTTGCTTTCTTCTGGAAAAAGATTCGAGATCGCCATACTTACATAAGCCTTTTTATTTCGACCCACCAGTTTAACAGATCTTTCACGAATTTCCTGTTTTTCTACAGTATCCTCAAGAGGTGTTGAATTTATCAACATTACGCTCTCTATTATCATAGGAAAATTTCTAAGCAATTCCAAACTTGCATATCCACCCATACTGTGTCCGGCTACGCTAACCCTCTTAATTTCAAGAGAATTAAGCACCTCCCTAACCACGTCTGCCATGAGTGTCATAGTATGGATATCTGCAATTCCCTGAGACTTTCCATGACCGGGTAAATCAATGCAAATAATCTGCCGTTCTTTTTTGAGTTCTTTAACAATTTCCTCCCATATTCTGGAATCTTCTAAAAATCCGTGTAACAGGACCAGGGGAACTTTATCCCCTTCTCCGGCAACTTCAAAATATATTTTTGCTCCCTGATAAGTTATTTCCGCCATGTTATAAATTAAAAAACCGCGAATCCAAGAATAAAAATTCAGGAATTCGCGGCAAGTATTTAAGTTTAAATTTCCTTTAAGTATCTAGGAACTAAGAATTCATGATGTCCTCTATCTCCTCTATCTCAATTGGAATATTTCTCATAAGATTAAATGGCTCACCTTTTTCCTGTATCACCACATCATCTTCAAGCCTGATTCCGAATCCTTCATCTGGAAGGTAAATTCCCGGCTCCACAGTAAATACCTGGTTTGCCTGCATTGGCTCGGTTAAGATTCCATAATCATGAGTATCCAGCCCAATATGGTGAGATGTCCCATGCATGAAATATTTCTTATAAGCCGGCCAGTCCGGATCTTCATTCTGAACATCAGCTTTTTCCAGTAATCCAAGATCAAGCAATTCTGAAGTCATCATTTTACCTACTTCTACATGGTATTCTTTCCACATAGTTCCCGGAACCAACATTTTCGTAGCTTCCTTCTTTACCTTATTCACCGCATTATAAACCTGCTTCTGCCTGTCTGAATATCTTCCAGAAACTGGAATGGTCCTACTAAGGTCACTAGAATAATTAGCATATTCAGCTCCGGTATCAAGAAGAATTAGATCTCCTTCCTTACACTGGTGCCTGTTCTCTATATAATGTAATACATTCGCATTATTCCCGCTGGCAATAATTGGCGTATAAGCAAAACCTTTTGAACGGTTCCTTATCATCTCATGGTAATATTCCGCTTCGATCTCATATTCCCAAACTCCGGGTTTCACAAATTTCAAGGTTCTTCTGAAAGCTTTTTCAGTAATATCACATGCTTTCTGCATCAAATCCAGTTCTATAGGATCTTTTACTGAACGTAATCTCTGTAGGATTGGATTTGCCTTAGCCACCTGGTGCGCCGGATATTTCTCCTTACACCATTTGATAAAACGCTCATCTCTTGTTTCAGTCTTATGGTTAGCTCTGTAATGTTCATTGGTATTGAAATAAACCGTTTCACATTGCGTCATCACCTCGAAGAAGATCTTTTCAAAATCTTTCATCCAGTAAACAGTCTTGATTCCACTTACATCAAAAGCATCTTCCTTGGTAAGTTTATCGCCCTCCCAAACAGCAATATGTTCGTTGGTTTCAGTAAGAAAAAGGATCTCTCGGTGCTTTTCTTCCGGAGCATCTGGAAATAAAACAAGGATACTTTCATCCTGGTCTACCCCGCTTAAATAAAAAATATCACGGTTCTGCTGAAAAGGCATGGTACTATCTGCACCAATAGGATAAATATCATTTGAATTAAAAACCGCCAGACTTTTTGGCTTCATCTTATCCATGAAGTTTTTTCGGTTCTTTATAAAGAGTTTAGAGTCTATTCTATCGTATTTCATAAATAAATCTTTTCAATTTTTTCAAAATTAATGGATTTAAATGCAATAGCTAGAAAAGCGATTTAAAATTTTAGATAAGACGGGGTTTTCCTACTTTAGACCTTATTATTAGAAATTTCCATGAAAAGTTATAAGAATTTTGAAACCGAGAGATTGATCATCCAGCCTACCTCAACCGGGGACGCTGAATTTATTCTGGAACTATTAAACTCTCCAAAATACATCCAGTTCGTAGGAGATAAAAAGCTTAAAAATACCGAGGATGCCGAAAATTATATCGAGGATAGAATGATTACTCAACTGGAGAGATTAGGTTATTCTAGTTATACGGTTCTTCGCAAATCTGATAATACTAAAATTGGATGCGTTGGCCTTTATGATCGCGAAGGGGTAGATGGTATTGATATAGGATATAGTTTTTTACCTGAATTCGAAGGTAAAGGATATGCTTTTGAAGCCGCGGTGGAATTAAAAAGGGCTGCGAAGGAAGAATTCAACTTGAAAAAATTAAATGCGATCACTGTACAGGAAAACAAGAGCTCAAGAAGATTACTGGAAAAGCTAGGCTTTGAATTCAAAGAGATCATTCATATACCAAATGACCCTAATGAGCTTATGCTTTTTACTTTAAAGTTTTAAAGGCGGGCATTTACTCATATAAACCAAGCCTGTTCTTCAGTTTTATATTATCCTTCTGAAGTTTTTCTATCTGGTTAAGCAAATGGTTTATAGCCTCCAAACCCTCCAGATTTATTTCCAGCTCGTTATGCAGCCTCATCATCTTTTCAAAATTTGCCAGATGATCACTGTGGATATATTCGGTTTCCTGAATGGTTACCACTTCAATTATCCCGCTTTCATAGAGAGAACTCACAAATTGCCGTTCCACTTTATAACGCACACAGATCTCATCTGCAGGAATCAGATCTTCATTTCTCATATTCCTGTTTTTTTAAGTTCCTGAAATAGTTCTTTTTGCTTTTCAGTTAAATTTTCGGGCACCTTTACCTTATATGTGATATACAGATCTCCAAACTGCCCTTCCTTTTTATATTTCGGAAATCCTTTTCCTTTTAATTTAACCTTGCTACCATTCTGGGTACCCGGCTTCACTTTAAGTTTTACTTCTCCGTTGAAAGTTTTCACTCTTATCTCTCCACCAAGAGCAGCAGTACTTAAGCTGATCTCTTCGGTAGAATAAAGGTTTTCCTTTTCCCTGCGGAAAGATGTATCATTTGAAATATTGAAGGTAATATAAAGGTCGCCTTTTGGACCTCCCTGTACGCCGGCTCCACCGTGACCTTTAATTTTAATGGTCTGGCCATTTTCCACGCCGGCAGGTATGGTAAGTCTTATATTCTTACCATTAACGGTAAGCGTATGTTTTCTACTTTCATAAACATCACTTAATCTTAGCTGAAGTTCAGCATTAAAGTCCTGGCCCTTGAAATGCCTGCCACGATGAGCTCCTTCTGCCCTTGCTCTACCACCAAACATTTGTTCAAAAAAATCTGAAAAAGTATCATCATCAAAATTACCGGAATAGGAATAGGACTGTCCGCCACCACCGAATCCTCCTCCAAAGCCACCGGAAGAAGCTCGTTGTCGTTTAGCCTCTTCGAACTGATCGGCATGCTGCCAGTCTTTCCCGTATTCGTCGTATTTCTTACGTTTTTCGGGATCGCTTAAAACTTCATGCGCTTCATTGATCTGCTGAAATCTGGCCTGGGCTTCTTTATCGTTGGGATTAAGGTCTGGATGGTATTTACGAGCCAGCCGCCGGTATGCCTTTTTGATATCGGCCTTGCTGGCCGATTTATCTAATTCTAAAAGCTTGTAATAATCTATGAATTCCATATAATTAAATGCTTTTATGCTTTAAAAACACCAGAATCTACTTCTTTATTTTTAAGTTGACTTTCTATTAATCCTATTTGCCCCAAATGATATATATCATGTTGAAGGACACCTCTTAAAAGATACTCAAAATCATATTCTTTTCCGGGAACTTTTTCAGAAAGAAATTCATCATTGTCCTGCTTATTCAAAGCCTCATAAATACTACTTTGAGCGGCCACTAGCTCTCTCTTCAAGGCTTCCCACTCTTCCCGGGACTTGATAATAATTTCAGGCCAGTCCTGCTCGGTATCCATGTCGATAGAATATTCCTTATTATTTTTAATCTTTTCAGCAGCAAAGGTTTTCCACGCTATCAAATGTCCTACAATCTGTGAAACACTGTGAGACTCGGGAATACAGGTCTTATATCCGATGACGTACGGCACATTCTCCAATTTTCTCATCACAGACTCTCCGTACCAGGGCTCTCCTTCAAACACTTCTGAAAGCGCCATGATCATACTCTTAATTTTACTATTCATAGGGAAATAATGAAAAATGAAATTACGAAAATTGGATTTCAGGTGCAGTTAAGTTTTTGCCAAAACAAGATCTTAGCAATGATAAGGTCAGAAGCCCATAAATTTATGGGCTTGGTCCAAACCCGCTCTGATTCAAAGATTCAACAAATTATAAAGTACTTTAAATTAGTTCTAAATAGACTCTAAAAAGACTTGTAAAGTTTGTTAAGAATTAGAAGGAAGCTTATTTTTGCTACACTTTATCAAAATAATTCAAAAAATTTATGGCGAAATCTGCGCTTTTAAAGTCATCACTGGCAAAAAAATATTGGATGGCTTTCACCGGCCTTTTTCTGTGCCTTTTTTTAGTAGGACATCTATTCGGGAATTTACAACTTTTAATTCCAATAAGTGAAGGAGCTAGGGACCAGTTTAATGAATATGCTTTATTCATGACTACCAATCCAGCTGTTAAGGTTTTATCTTACCTCACCTACATCAGTATTCTTTTTCATGCTATTGATGGATTGCTGCTTACTATTCATAACCGCAAGGCACGCCCTCAGGGTTATGTAAGTTTTAAACCTTCAACCAATACCATGTGGTCTTCAAGAAATATGGGGATCCTCGGTACCGTGATTCTTGCTTTCATTGTTATTCACATGACGATGTTCTGGGGAGAGATGAAGTTTGGAGGGCTCGACGAAACTATCTATACCACTGCAAATGGCGAAGAGGTAAAAGACCTTTACACCTTAACAATAAAAACATTTCAGGATGCTCAATACGGGTTGATCTGGGCTATAGCTTATGCTGTGGCAATGCTGGCAATAGGTTTTCACCTATCTCACGGGTTCGCCAGCGGATTTCAGTCACTTGGAGTTAATCATCCTAAATACAACGGGTTTATCAAAAAAGTCGGTTTAGCCTTTGCGGTCTTAGTACCACTGGCATTTGCCGTAATACCTTTTTATATTCACTTTGTACTAGAAAAAATATAAGCTATGGGAATATTCGAATCAAACGCACCTAAAGGCCCATTGGCAGAAAAGTGGACCAATCATAAGAATGATATAAATCTTGTTAACCCAGCCAATAAACGTAACATCGATGTTATCGTAGTTGGTACAGGACTTGCCGGTGGTAGTGCCGCTGCAACTCTTGCTGAACTGGGTTATAACGTAAAAACATTCTGCTACCAGGATTCTCCACGTAGAGCACACTCAATTGCCGCCCAGGGAGGGATCAACGCAGCTAAGAATTACCAGGGAGACGGTGACTCTGTTTACCGTTTATTCTACGATACTATTAAAGGTGGTGACTACCGCTCAAGAGAGTCTAACGTATACCGCCTTGCAGAGGTTTCTGGAAATATTATAGACCAGTGTGTAGCCCAGGGAGTTCCTTTCGCTCGTGAATATGGTGGTCTTTTAGATAACCGTTCTTTTGGCGGAGTACTTGTATCAAGAACTTTCTACGCAAAGGGACAAACCGGGCAGCAGTTATTGCTTGGAGCTTATTCAGCTATGAACCGCCAGATTAACCGTGGAAAGATCCAGCCTTTCAACAGGCATGAGATGCTTGACATTGTTAAGGTTGATGGTAAAGCCCGCGGGATCATTGCAAGAAACCTGGTTACAGGAGAATTAGAAAGACATTCAGCACATGCCGTGGTAATTGCTTCAGGAGGTTACGGGAACGTATTCTTCCTTTCAACCAATGCTATGGGAAGTAACGTAACCGCTAGCTGGAAAATACATAAAAAGGGAGCTTATTTTGCTAACCCTTGCTTTACTCAGATACATCCTACGTGTATTCCGGTTTCAGGAGATCATCAGTCTAAACTGACTCTGATGTCTGAATCCCTTCGTAATGATGGTAGAATCTGGGTTCCGAAGAAAAAAGAAGATGCTGAAGCTATCAGGGCAGGCAAGAAAAAACCGACCGAGCTTTCAGAAGAAGAAAGAGATTATTACCTGGAAAGAAGATATCCTGCTTTTGGTAACCTTGTACCACGTGATGTGGCTTCGAGAGCAGCTAAAGAACGTTGTGATGCAGGTTTCGGAGTAAATAAAACCGGAGAAGCTGTTTATCTTGACTTTAGTTCTGCCATTATGAGATATGGTAAGGAAGAGGCAACGACCAGAAAGATAAATAATCCTTCAGACGCTAAAATAAAGGAGTTAGGAAAAGAGGTTGTAGAAGCCAAATATGGTAACCTTTTCCAGATGTATGAGAAGATCGTAGATCAAAATCCATACGAAACTCCAATGATGATCTATCCTGCAGTTCACTATACCATGGGAGGTGTTTGGGTTGATTATAACCTGCAAACAACAATTCCTGGTTGCTATGCGATTGGAGAAGCAAACTTCTCAGATCACGGAGCTAACAGGCTAGGAGCTTCCGCCTTGATGCAAGGACTTGCAGATGGATATTTTGTTTTACCTTATACTATAGGAGATTACCTTTCTAAGGACATTAGAACCGGAGCGATCCCTACAGATTCTGCAGAATTTGAAGCTGCAGAAGCTGAAGTTCGCGAAAGACTGGAAAAACTGGTAAATAACAAAGGGACTAAGTCTGTAGACCATTTCCATAAGATACTTGGTAAGATCATGTGGAATAAGGTTGGAATGGCCAGAAACGCTACCGGCCTTAAAGAAGCCATTAAAGAGATCCAGGAATTACGAGAAGAATTCTGGAAGGATGTTAGAGTACCGGGAAGTACAAACGAAATGAACGCTGAGCTTGAAAAAGCAGGACGCGTTGCAGATTTCCTTGAACTAGGTGAACTTTTCGCTAAAGATGCATTACACCGAGAAGAATCTTGTGGTGGTCACTTTAGAGAAGAATACCAGACAGAAGAAGGAGAAGCCCTTCGTGATGACGAGAACTTTATGTATGTGGCAGCATGGGAATATACTGGTAAGCCAGCCGATGCAATCCTGCATAAAGAAGATTTAGACTATGAAAATATCCAGGTAAAAACAAGGAGCTATAAATAGATTTGAGATATGAGATTCGATAATTCCAATCTCATTTCTAAATACTCAATACTTAAAGTATGAACCTTACACTAAAAATATGGCGTCAGAAAAACGCCGACACAAAAGGAAAAATGGTAACCTATCAGGTTTCTGACATTTCTAATGATATGTCTTTTCTTGAAATGATGGATGTTCTTAATGAGCAACTGATCAGTAAAGGGGATGAACCTGTAGCTTTTGATCATGACTGTCGTGAGGGAATTTGCGGGTCATGTAACTTACAGATAAATGGTGAACCTCACGGTCCAGATCGTGGTGTTACCACCTGCCAGCTGCATATGAGAAAGTTCAACGACGGTGATACCATTGTTATTGAACCATTCAGAGCTAAGGCTTTTCCAGTGATCAAGGATCTGGTAGTAGATCGTAGCGCATTTGACAGGATACAACAGGCAGGAGGATATATATCTGTAAATACTTCAGGAAATACCCAGGATGCAAACTCTATTCCTGTAGAAAAAGAAAATGCCGACATGTCTTTCTATGCTGCCACCTGTATAGGATGTGGTGCCTGCGTAGCCGCATGTAAAAATGCAAGTGCCATGTTATTCACCTCAGCGAAAGTAAGTCAATTCGCACTTTTACCGCAAGGAGAAGTTGAAGCAGACCGAAGAGTTTTACAAATGGTAGAGCAAATGGATAAGGAAGGTTTTGGTAACTGTACCAACACTGGAGCATGTGAAATTGAATGCCCTAAAGGAATTTCTTTAGAGAACATCGCAAGAATGAACAGGGAATACCTAAAAGCGAGTATTAAGTAATTAACACTTGTTTATTAACATATACCTCATCCCGGACTTTGCAGTCCGGGATTTTTTATGCAACTTATTTAAAAATTAACCAATATTGGAAAACACTACCCATAAGTCTAAATTACCCGGAATTAAGACTAGTATTTTCTCAATCATGAGTAAAATGGCTAATGATTATAATGCCATAAATCTCTCCCAGGGATTCCCGAATTTTGAAACAGATAAGGCTTTAAAAAAGCTTGTGACCAAGGCAATGAATGATGGTCACAACCAATATCCTCCCGGCCCTGGCGTAAAAATATTACGAGAGCAGATCTCTAAAAAAATAGTATCATTATATGGTAAGACTTACGATCCAGACACAGAGATAACCATTACCTGTGGAGCTACCCAGGCGTTATATTCGGCGATCACGGCCTTTGTGCATAGAGATGATGAGGTGATCGTGCTTAAACCTGCCTACGACAGTTACGAACCAACTATTAAACAAAATGGAGGTATTCCAGTTCAGATCCAGTTAAAAGGAGAGGATTTTAAAGTTGATTGGGAAGAGGTTGGGTCGGCAGTAAGTTCTGCTACTAAAATGATCATTATTAACACTCCGCACAATCCTTCCGGAAAAATACTTACCGAAAGGGATATGCAAGAATTGCAGAAAATCCTTTCAGGAACAAAAATCATACTATTAAGCGACGAGGTTTATGAACATCTTATTTTTGATGGCAAAACCCATGAGAGTGCTTCCAGGTATCCAAAATTAGCCGAGAGAGCTATTGTTTGCGCATCCTTCGGCAAGACATTTCACAATACAGGCTGGAAAACGGGTTATTGCGTCGCCCCGGCTTCATTAATGAAGGAGGTAAGAAAAATACACGAGATCGCGGTCTTTTCAGTGAATCATCCAATGCAGGTTGCCTATGCCGAATACTTAAAGGATCCTGAACACTATCTCGAACTTTCAAAATTCTATCAGAACAAACGAGATCTTTTCTTAAATTTAATCAAAGATTCCAGGTTCAGTTATACCCCCTCTGACGGAACTTATTACCAGATATTAAATTTTTCTGCGATCACAGATGAGTATGATGTTGATTTCGCAGTAAGACTATTAAAGGAAGAAGGACTAGCCTCTATCCCAGTTTCTGTCTTCAATATAAACGAGAAAGATAACAGCCAGCTTAGATTTTGTTTTGCAAAAACTGACGAAACATTAGAAAAAGCTGCAGAAATACTTTGTAAGCTATAGATGAACTTAAATATTAAGATCCGGGAACAGGACTTCGTATTACATCCATATGGGGCTGCATACTGGCCAGAACAGGAAGTTTTACTCGTAGCCGATGTACATTTGGGGAAAGTATCCCATTTCAGAAAACACGGGAGTGCGGTTCCGTTAAAAGCGACTTCAGAGAATTTCATAAAACTGGATCAGCTGCGAAAAGAATTCGACCCGGAACATATCGTTTTTCTGGGAGATCTTTTCCATAGTTCCATGAACCTGGAGTGGAATATGTTTGAAGAATGGATTGCCAGTATAGATAACCGTGTTCATTTGATCGTTGGGAATCACGATATCATATCTCCTTTAAAATATCAAACTCTTGGTATCAGTATTTTTCCCGAAGTTAAAGTATCTGGATTCCATTTAACCCACCACCCTACTGAAACACCAGGTCATTTCAATATTTGTGGTCATATTCATCCAGGAATTAAAATGAAAGGTGCCGGAAAACAGTCTTTAAAACTCCCATGCTTTTTTAGAAGCAGCAATCAAATGATCTTACCTGCGTTTGGAGAGTTTACAGGCAATTACATTATGGAACCTGAAGAAGGAGATCGTGTTTTTGCTATTACGGGCAAAGAAGTTATTCTGATAAATTAAATCTCTACAGATGGTAAAAAGACTGGCCGTTCTCAATTTTCTATCAGTGATCATTGCTATTCTAACAAATTTCTATGCGCAAACCGGTAGAATAAATAACACGACCATTGGAGAATTAAGTAAAAAGTATTCCAACCTTTTTACCCCTGCTGATTATGCTTTTTCTATTTGGGGATTGATCTATATAGGATTACTTTCCTTTTCTGGATTCATGCTTCATCAGGCTTTTACCAACGGGAAATACACCGAATTTATAAACAAAACATCATTTTGGTTCATAATCGCTAATATCGGGACAAGCCTATGGGTCGTGGCATGGCTATACGAATATACTGGTCTTTCGGTCGCCATCATGTTCCTTATTCTGGCAAAACTACTCAAGATAGTTCTAAACAATGATATGGAACTATGGGATGCTCCTTTTAATATTATTGCTTTTTACTGGTGGCCAATATGCCTTTATTCTGGTTGGATAAGCGTGGCCAGTATAGCAAATATGGCGTCCTGGCTTACCTTGATAGGTTGGGATGGAGCTATATTTTCTGAAGTTGACTGGACGGTGATCATGATAGGGGTCGCTGTGATAATAAACCTTTTAATGATACATCTTCGCAATATGCGTGAATTCGCATTGGTAGGAGTCTGGGCTCTTGCCGCAATTTACGTAAGACATCAGGGAACCGAAGAATTTATCGCTAAAACAGCTTTAGCAGGAGCTATTCTTTTATTTCTGAATATTTCTTACCACGGATTTATAAACCGAAAAGAAAACCCCATGTACCGCTTTATTCACGGGAAGAAAAGCTAGACCATTGCTTTTATATCGCTCCCCCAGCTAGGATAAGAAAAGATCATACCTTTCAGGATTTCACAAGGTAATTTACCACACATGGCCATCACGAACATGTTGATCATTTCGCCTGCTTCTGGCCCTACTAAATGAGCGCCTAAAACAAGTCCGCTATCTTTATCAACTAGAATCTTATAGGCATAATAGGGATCATTGATCCTTTTGGCATTGAACCATTTTGGCGCCAGTTTCTGCTCTACTTTAAAATTATAGCCTTTTTCCTTCGCTTCCTTTTCGTTAATTCCTACTGAAGCCAGATTAGGAAGTGTAAAAACTACCGATGGTTGTGGCGGAAAATCAACCTTTTTAGCTCTGTCTTTATTCAAAATATTGGTCGCAACAACACGTGCTTCCTGGGAAGACAACGGAGTTAGAGGTAAACCTTCACTGGCCGAGACATCTCCACAGGCATATACATTCTTATTTCCTGGGTTCTGTAAATTCTCATTAACTGTGATTCCCCTCTTAGTATATTCTACATTCCCTTTCTCAAGGTCCAAATCTTCTATTGACGGAACTCTACCGGCAGCATTCACGACCAGTTTTGCCTTTATTTGCACTTTTTTTCCTTTTCTGTCTGCCGTAACTCTATAATTAGTTTGCAGCTTCTCAACTTTGGTCACTTCCGCATCAAAAATGAATTTTATACCAATATCTTCTGATGCATCCTGTATATGCTTCACCATATCTTCATCGAAATTATTCAATGCCCTGGATTCTCCATCGATGACCGTAACGTCCACCCCGCATCTTGCGGCAATATGGGCAAATTCCATCCCAATATAACCTGCTCCGATGAATATCATACTTTCAGGAAGCTCTTCCAGTTCAAGAAAATCATCACTGATAATAGGAAGATCACGTCCGTGAATAGGCAATTCAAAAGCCTTATTTCCAGTAGCGATCACGATCTTTTTTGCAGTAACTGTTTTTCCTTCGACTGAAAGTGTAGTTTCATCAAGGAATTTTGGTGATTGATGATACATTTTAATACCAAGCTTCTCCATATCTTTTTCTGTGGCAGCCGGTACCGCACTGGTAAATGTTTTCTTGAACTCCATCAGATCTTTCCAACTGAATTCTGGCATTTGCGTAATGCCGTGTCCCTTCATTTTTTCAGCTCTATCCAGGATTTCGGTGAGTCCAACTAAAACTTTCTTAGGATCACAACCACGGTTTGCACAGGTACCACCATATTCTCGATTATCGGCAATTGCCACCTTCAAACCTTCAGCAACACACTCCTTAGCAACACTTTTACCAGCCGTCCCGGTACCTATCACAAAAACATCAAATTCCTCAAATCCCATAATTCCTATTGATTTTAGGTGAAAGTAGCCAAGTTTGAACGCATTTTGCGTTAGAAAAATGGTAAAAAACAACAAATGCTATTTAATCGTTAAAAATCAATTAACTGGTTGTAAGGCAATTTGGAGGAAATTATCTTTGCGGTAATGAGTACAAGTCTTATCGCCCAAAATTTCGCACAGTCCCCTCAACAAAAGGAACTGCGAAAAGCTATTGCCGCTTCTGAAAAAAATCGCTCTAATATTCATCTTAAAGGTCTTGTAGGTTCAGCCCTATCCTTTGTAGCAGCAGATGCTTTTAAGGAGTCTGATCACCCTTTCCTGATGATCTTTAATGATAAGGAAGAAGCCGCATATTATCTAAACGACCTGGAACAATTAGTTGGCGAAAAGAATGTGCTTTTCTATCCCGGAAGCTACCGCAGGCCTTATCAGATCGAAGAGACCGATAATGCAAATGTTCTTTTACGGGCGGAAGTACTTAACCGGATTAACTCCAGGAAGAAGCCGGCCTTGATCGTCACCTATCCCGAAGCTTTATTCGAAAAGGTGGTGACCAGAAAAGAACTTGACCGTAGTACCTTAAAAATTGCCATTGGCGATGAGTTATCCATTGATTTTGTAAATGAAGTGCTTTTTGAATACCAGTTCAAAAGGGTGGATTTTGTTACTGAGCCGGGAGAATTTTCGGTTCGCGGTGGAATTATAGATGTGTTTTCTTTCAGCCATGATGAGCCTTACCGGATAGAATTTTTTGGAGATGAAGTAGACAGTATCAGGACCTTTGATGTGGAAACTCAGCTTTCCACAGATAAAAAGAAGAAGATCTCAGTCATGCCGAATGTGGAAAACAAACATTTGGACGAAGTAAGGGAAAGCTTTTTAAAATATATTTCAGAGAAGACCATTGTCTTTATCAAGAACCTGGATCTGCTTGCGGCACAGGCCGACAAGCTATTCAAAAAAGCCGAAGACGCATTCAGACAACTTTCTGAAGACATTAAGCATAGTGAACCTAAAGAACTGTTTTGTAATGGCGAGCTTATCAAAAAGCAATTGTTGGATTTTTCTTCAGTGGAACTTAGTACCCAGGCATTTTTTAAAGCAGACAGGTTTATAGAATTCAACACTAAACCTCAGCCTTCTTTCAATAAGCAATTTGATCTTCTAATAGAAAATCTTATTGAAAACCAGGAAGCCGGTTACACCAATTTTATTTGCTGCGTAAGCGAGCAGCAGGCAAAGCGTTTCCACGATATTTTTGAAGATCAGGAGAAAGAAGTAGAATATCAAACCCCGGTATTTTCGATGTTCCAGGGTTTTATTGATGAGAACTCGAAAACCGTTTGCTATACAGACCACCAGATCTTTGAGCGTTATCATAAGTTCCACCTTAAAAATGGTTACGCCAAGAAACAGGCGATCACTCTAAAGGAATTAACCAATCTTGAAGTTGGTGACTACGTGACCCATATTGATCACGGAATTGGTAAATTTGGCGGACTACAAAAGATCGATGTTGAAGGCAAAAAACAGGAAGCCATTAAACTGATTTATGGCGAACGGGATATTTTATACCTCAGCATTCATTCTCTTCATAAGATCTCCAAATTCAACGGAAAGGACGGAAAACCTCCCAAGATCTATAAACTGGGAAGTAACGCCTGGAAAAATCTTAAAAAGAAAACCAAGGCCCGGGTCAAACATATCGCTTATGACCTTATAAAGCTTTATGCCAGACGAAGAATGGAAAAAGGATTTAAGTATGATCCAGATTCCTATTTACAACATGAGCTGGAAGCTTCTTTCATGTATGAAGATACGCCAGATCAGAGCTCTGCAACTGCAGCAGTGAAGGCCGATATGGAAAATGAAAGACCCATGGACCGCCTGGTTTGTGGAGATGTCGGTTTTGGAAAAACTGAAATTGCCATAAGAGCTGCTTTTAAAGCTGTAGATAATAATAAACAGGTTGCAATACTTGTACCTACGACTATCCTCGCTTTTCAGCATCATCAGACCTTTTCTGAAAGACTGAAAGATTTCCCGGTAAGGATAGATTATTTAAACCGTTTCAGAACAGCAAAAGAACGTAAAGAAACACTAGCAGATCTGGAGGCAGGAAAGGTTGACATCATCATTGGAACGCATCAACTGGTGAGCAAATCGGTGAAATTCAAGGATCTTGGATTGCTCATCGTAGATGAAGAGCAGAAATTTGGAGTTGCGGTTAAGGACAAGCTGAAAACTATCAAGGAGAACGTGGACACCTTGACACTAACAGCTACTCCTATTCCAAGAACGCTCCAATTCAGTTTGATGGCGGCACGTGACCTTTCCACTATCACCACTCCTCCACCCAATCGTTATCCTATAGAAAGTCATGTGATACGATTTTCAGAAGAGACCATCAGGGATGCGATCTCGTACGAAATTCAGCGTGGAGGCCAGGTTTTCTTTATCCATAACCGGGTAGAGAATATCAAGGAAGTCGCCGGAATGATACAGCGCCTGGTACCGGATGCTAAAATTGGCGTGGGTCATGGGCAGATGGAAGGTAAAAAACTGGAGAAACTAATGTTGAGCTTCATCAATGGTGAGTTTGATGTATTAGTATCCACAACTATTGTTGAAAGTGGTTTAGATGTTTCAGAAGCGAATACGATATTTATAAATAACGCTAATAACTTCGGACTGTCTGACCTTCACCAGATGCGGGGCCGTGTAGGTCGAAGCAATAAAAAGGCCTTCTGTTATTTTATAACGCCACCTTATTCGGCCATGACCGAAGATGCCAGAAAGCGAATTACCGCCCTGGAACAATTTTCAGAATTAGGCAGCGGATTTAATATCGCAATGAAAGATCTCGAAATTCGTGGTGCAGGTGACCTTTTAGGAGGAGAACAAAGCGGATTCATCAATGACATTGGGTTCGACACTTATCAAAAGATCCTGAACGAGGCTATAGAGGAATTGAAGGAAAATGAATTCCGTGATCTTTATGCCGAAACCGAAGACCTGGAACATAAGGATTTCGTCAAGGATACCCAGATAGACACAGATTTCGAACTCTTATTCCCTGATGATTACATAAATAATATTACCGAAAGGCTTAATCTTTATACCAAACTGAATGAGCTTAAAACCGAGGAGGAGCTTCAGAAATTCGAAGCAGAATTGGTCGATAGGTTTGGTGAGTTACCTACTCGGGCGGTTGATCTGCTGAATTCAGTAAGAATAAAATGGATCGCTGCGAAAATTGGTTTGGAGCGTGTTATCATGAAGAAGAACAAGTTTGTAGGTTATTTTATTTCTGACCAAAAATCCAGGTTCTATCAGACCAATAATTTCACAAAGGTGCTGCAATATGTGCAAACGCACAGGCAGAACTGCACGATGAAAGAAAAAGAAACCCGAAACGGCTTAAAGCTACTTTTAACCTTTGACAGGATCACCTCTGTAGAAAAAGCTCTGAAGGTGCTGGAACCACTTGATTTTAGAGAGAAGAAGGAAGAGGTTGTGAGTTAAAAATTCACTTGGGTAATGAAATTGTGATCGGACCCTTCCGTCAGGCTGCGCCTGAAACCTTCCCTAAAATTTTAGGGAAGGAGCTTTTTTAAATACACCATTTCTGTATATGAGGGGTGTCCGCAAGATGGGGTGATCCGTTTTATTATTCTCCAATCACCCTTATATTATCCAGATCATAGGTAGTAGTTTTATCTGGGGCGGCTCCCAAGTACCTGAAACCAATCCACACCTCCCCTTCCAGGCAGGAAATATCGATCTTTGATTCCCTGAAAATGTTAGAATTTGCACCCGAAGGACCTAAAGGAATATTTGCATCCAGCTCAGTCCAATGAGTAGTTCGTGGATCTCCAGTGAAGTCTGAAGTAATAAAGACCTTCATAAAAAGTCCGTTATCATAGGACGAAAGCATATCAAAGATCAAAACTTCCATATTGGTTTCATCCAGATTGATCTCTGGAGTAACGAGCCAGGCTTCCAATGGACTTTCAATAGTATTGTAGGCCGAAATTCTCAGGACCCTGTTGCCCGCAGATAAGGTAGGTGCAAATTTCTTTTCTCCCCCGCTCACATTAATATTGGTCCAGCCACGAGAGTTCAAAGTGGTATTGGAAGTCACTCCATCGAAGTTTTCTTCCAGCAAGATTTCAGTACCTCCAATCAAATTATTTCCGCAATCAAGGTAGATAGGGTCACAGCGCTCCTCATACATCTTCAAAGCATCTGGAGTATTAATAACCACAACATAATGCTCATCATAAAAATCACGGGTTAGTATACCTTCAATACTGCCACTACCAGTTGGCAACAGTAAAGACTTAAAATCTGAAAATGTACTGGTACTTAAGATTGAAGTGGATCCTGTTTCGCAACTTATGAGTTGTCTTTTACCATCATATTGATCTACTGTATTAGAAGCAAAAGAATATAGATTATCTGTCCTTACCAGATTCGGATCGAACTGGACATTAGTTATTTTAATATATAGGTTCTTTAACTCTTCAGAGAAATCATCAATATTCACTGAAAGTGGTTTGATATCCTTTTTCACCTCCGTCCTAAAAACATGATCCTGGATAAGAGCATTTGGAATTGCCACGACATCGCCAAGATTCTGAATTCCCAATTGTAAAACACCATTATTAAAACCGAGACTTAAACCATCTAGTTTCACCAAAACTTTTCTGCCAATATCAAAAGTTTCATAGAGCGAATTATCATCTAAAAGGATCTGGATTCCTGAAGTGGGATCTTCAGGCTTATCCTGTAAAATAATTTCTTTATAAAAATTACCACCGGCATCACTTGAGATCACATAGCCTTCAAACCACGTTTCTGAATTCTGAAAGGTGTAAATCTGTCCGGTAACTGGATCAAAATTTCCTTTAACAGCCATTATCGAGGTGAGGTCACCTGTAATAGTAATATCTGGAATGCTGATATCTGGAGAATCATAATCATCTGTCTTCACGCAAGAACAAAGTAGTAAGACTATTACAATCATCAGTAAAGATCTATTCTTCATAACTAATCAAATTAAAATCTAAGGCTCAGATTCCCGAAAAAGCTGGTGCCGTAACCAAGCCAGTATTTATTTCCAAAAACCGGCATATCTCTATCCATATCCTCCCTCAAAGTTCTGTAATTCGAATTTCGAGCCTGCTCAAATCCTCCCGATTTATATTCCTTATCCAGAAGGTTATTTATACTCACGAAAAATCCCAGGTATTTATCTTTGATTCTCCATGACTTCCCTCCAACCACATTCACCAGGAAATAACTATCAAATTGTTCCTGCTTTAGTAGTTCCCGAGCAATCTCTTCGTCATATTCAAGCAAGGGAAATCCGTCATAATCTGTCTGAAAATTTGAAGTTCTACTAAGTGGATTAACATCTATAAATCCATGAGAAAAGTAATTCAAGGTACTGCCAAACCACCAATATTGAGGATCTCGGTATTCAAACCCAAATTGTGCAGCTCTTTGAGGGCCACCGGCCAGGTAGTAATCTTTTAAATAGGCCTTCCCATAATCTTTGGGACCGGAAAATGATGCCGAACTCAAATACAAAGAAGGATTATTTGCATAGGTAAATTGACCTAATGAAGCCACTGCCTTCAGTTTTATAGTAGAAGTTACCTGGTATTCACTCCCAAATTCCAAACCGAATAATTGTTTATCTATATCTGCAAGCACCTCCTGGACAAATGCCGCCGTATTTTCATTTCCCAAGTCTGCCAAACCATTGCTGAAATAATAAGATACTTCAGCGGCATTATTGATCTTAGTTAAATAGCCGGTTAAACGTAAATTGAACTTTGAAGATCGATATCTATAGCTTAGATCTGAAGTCTGGATGATCTCTTCTTCGCTATCTCTCACTATCTCATTATTCTGTCTAGGGTTCACGAATACATTTCTAAAACCGGGTGGCTTGTTAAAATAGCCAAGATTGAATTCAATATTCTGCCTGCCTGAAAATTTATAGATTAGGCCAGATTTTAATCCAAAATCGAGAAAATCTATTATTTCACTCTCCCCCAGCGAATTTTCAGAAAAGATCCCATTCTGGTATTTCCCTTCTCGTTGATATTGAATTGATCCAATTTTACCGGTAAGGCTCAATTCCACTCTTTTAAAATAATATTGCGCCTGGAGAAAGGCTTCGGCAAGATTAGAATTAACCTCATAACTATATTTATAAACATCTCCTGTTTCAACTAATCTGTTAGGATTCAAAAGGTCAGACTGGCTGGCAAGTATCAAAGGAGTGCCGGAGATCTCTTCCGCGAAAACATCTATATCCAGGAAATTATTTCCTCCGAAATTATCTTTGATACGCGCGAAATTTTCACTTTTAAAGGCACTATATCTAATTCCTGAATTGATCTTAAAATTATCCTGCAACTTCCAGTTCAGAATTATGTTTGCACTGAGTTGATCATCCTGATTTACATCCTCTGCCAAAGCATAGATGGAATTTGTTCCATTTTGAGAAGCAGTATGGTTTGCGAAGTATAATTGTTGCCAATCCAGCTGTCCATTTTCAACAAGATCATTTTGTGAGCGAAAGGCAGCTTCAAAATTTTCTGATCCATCGAACCGCAAATAATAACTGGGTAGCTTTTGATAATAAGCTGGATCGGGATTGGCTCCACCGCCAAGGTAAACCTGTTGACCGTCTAGCTCTACTGAAGTGGTCCCGCCATAATCTATCCTGGAATTGGTTACTTCACCAAACTGATAAGAAATATTGGTGTTGATATCAATATTTTCAGAAACCTGCCAGAAGTGATTCAGCATCAAAACAGGCTCCTTGATCTCCCTTATCCTGGAATTACGAATTTCTCCTTCCTGGTAACCCCAATACGGATTATATTTCCGGCCTTTTAGATCCAGTACTTCTTGGGTAAGCGGAGAAGATTTACCTCGAGTAACCGGCGTATAAAATCCGGTGAAATTAAGAGAATGCCGATCATTTACTTTTTTCTCGACAGAAGCAAAAAAGGAATTTGAATCATATAAAGTACCGTCAATATACCCCTCTTCGGCATAACGCCTTGCTATAGAAAATGCATAAAACCATCCATTCCCCTTTTCCCCGGAAGCGTAAGTTGCCATGATCCTTCCGGAATAAGACCTATTGGAACCTGCAAATGAAACTCTCGAACCCTGTTGATATTTTGAGGCCCGCATAAGGATATTAGAGGTCCCGCCCAAACCTCCAAAACCATATTCCATAGGGGCAATGCCATTGGTAAAAACCTGATTTCGCTGCACATCATTTAGTCCGCCCCAGTTGCTCCATTGTGGGCGACCGTCATAAAGCTTGTTCATTTCCACTCCGTTAATGAGCAACTTCCCATATTCGGAACCTAAACCCCGGACTCTGAAGAATGTCTGGCTAAAATCGAAAGCGGCAGCATTGAGATAAACATCCCTTGTGGATTGTAGCAGCCCTGAGATATTGTCGAATTCACCTTCTTCAGAAAGGATCTCAGATTCGGAAAGACTTATCGTAGACTGCTGACTTCTTTCATAGAACTCATCTGGCCGTAGTAAGATATCACCCAGATCTTTATTTTCAGAAGTTATTTTTAGCGGTAAGCGTTTGGTAATATATCCCGCCCTGCTAACCACCAGAATTATTTCATCAGACCCAGTTTTTTCTACCCCAATGGAAAAAGTTCCATCGGTATTGGTCAGGGTTTCAAGAAATGAACCCTGAATTGCAATTTTAACCTGTGGTAAGGGCACATCGGTGATTGCGTCTACTAACCTGCCCTGTATGGCCGGTTGCTGGGAACTCATTTTCAAACTTATTAGCATGAAGATGAAAACCCAGAAAATCGAAATTTTCATTTAGTGCCTTCTCATCGAAATGTAATATAATGTTAGTCAATTATATTATAACTAACAAAATATCAGTACTTTAAACTTCTTTATTCCCGACAATATTTTGAAGCTACACCTTATACCGATAATATTAGTTTTTAACCTGATCCTCTATTCCGGCAATGGCGTATATTGTCAGAATATGAAAGATTACCAGATCGAAACCGTAGCTTTCTACAACGTAGAGAACCTCTTTGATACCGTAGACGATACTTTGACCTTTGATGATGATAGGACAGCGCTAGGAAAAGATCGTTGGACAGAGGATCGTTATTCAAGAAAAATAGAAAATATCGCAAGGGTACTTTCAGAGATTGGGAAAGATGAAGCAGGAAACACTCCGCTAATTATTGGATTGTGTGAGATCGAGAACAGGTTGGTGCTGGAAGACCTAATCTCTCATGAATACCTGGCAGAATACAATTATGGAATTATTCACTTCGATTCTCCAGATGAACGAGGTATCGATGTAGCCCTGTTATATCGAAAATCAGGATTTACCCCCCTGAATTCGCAACCCAGGAAATTAATGATCTATGATGCCGATAAGCGGGATTACACCCGGGACCAATTAGTTGTAAGCGGATTGATGCATGGTGAAGAGATCCATTTTATAGTAAACCACTGGCCATCTCGGTCTGGTGGTGAAGCTAAAAGCAGTTATAAGCGTGAGAAGGCAGCAATACTGAATAAAAAGATCATAGATTCGCTGTATAGGCAGGATCCAAATGCGCGCATCATTGGAATGGGAGATTTTAACGATGATCCTACCAATAAAAGCTTTAAAAAGTTCTTACAAACCAAACCGGAAATTTCCGAATTGAAGGAAAGAGAACTATATAATCCTATGGAAATAATGCTCAAAAACGGAAAAGGCACCCTTGCTTATCGCGATTCCTGGAATCTTTTTGATCAATTCTATCTTTCTCAAAGCCTGGTTTCGAGAAATTTTGAAGGTTTTCAGCTTTATAAAGCCGGAATATTCAATCCTCCGTATGTAATAACCCAAACCGGACAGTATAGAGGCTATCCTTTCAGAACTTATGGCAGTTCAGGCTATGAGCCAGGGTATAGTGATCATTTTCCGGTCTACCTGTTCCTGATCCGGGAAGTTAAGAACGACCAATAAAAAAAGCCTCCATTTGATCGGAGGCTTTATTACATTCAGAATATCACATTTGGATATCGCTCAAAATTTTTCTAATTGAACCAGGCTGCCCATGGAATTCTTGAAAGCATAGCTATCAAAGCGAATCCATAAAAAATAGCCAGCATTTTGAATTTAGGCCTTGAGGTAAGTTTCTTTTTATGTTTGGAATACCCCATTGTGATCAAGACAATCGCAATAATCATAATTAAAGGATGCTCTACATTATATAGTCTTAACACTGAATCTTTCATAACTCCACCCATTCCTTCTTCGGCCCACATCTTAAAATACGGAGTGGTAAAGTAAAGAACGATTCCTATTAGCAGTTGAATATGCGAAACGATCAGTGTAAAAAGGGCTAACCTGAAATTGGTAGCTGAATACTCCTTGTTGGTAGCAAATCCAATGATCGCATTAAAACTCGATATCAATAACATGAACAGCACCAGGTATGCCCAATAAGAGTGAATGAATTGAACTGTTTCGTACATAGTAATAGTGTTTTTAAGTAATGGCTAAAATACTAAATGTATTTCTTTTTACTCCCATCTGTTTTCAGCATCCTCACCGCCCCAGATAAGGGTTGCAAGAAATGGATTATCGATAAAAGGATTTCTATTACCCTGTGCCGCTTCAATTACATTATTACGTTGCATTTCAAATTCTGAAACCGGGTCTTCTATATTCCATTCAAGGAACAGGTCAAGGTTACCTACGGTAGCAAAATCTTCACCATATCTCAGGTTCACGTACATTACCATCCTGGCAACATCTCCTCTCCAGTCGTCTCCTGGGAACCATGAATTATCATCTACAAGTTTATATTCTCCACTACCATCGGTAAAAGGGAAGTTCAATCTTTCAGAATTGATATTGACATCTGCCGCCCTCATATGGTGCATATCGTTCTTAGCTTCTTCTGAATTAAGTCTGGACTGGGGATAAATATGCTCGGTATTAAAGGTTTCTCCTGCATTAAGATCTCCAACCTGAATTTCATCTTCGGGTCTGCTTTCTCCTGAATACATCAGGATTACATTATCTGGATTATCAAGGTCCTCATCTGCATCATAAAGATAATCATGCCTCTGATAATATTCAAGAAGGTTAGTATGCTGGGTTGTTGTAAAGCTAGATAATTCCTGATATAAAAGTTCAGGATCCTGGGTAAAAGTTACCTCCGCATAATAATCTGATAAGCTGGCAGGCACATTAAAACTTACCGGTTCTACAATACTTACAGTGATCGTTGCTGTTACACAAGTAGCTTCAGCGTCATCGTCGCATAAGGTATAGGTAAAGGTATCGTCTCCCTCAAATCCAGCGGCTGGCCTGTAGGTGATCGTCCCATCTCCATTAAGCTCTGCAGTTCCAGAAGTCCCGGCAAGATCTATGGAAGTTATTTCTGCATCATCTATAGCGTCATCATTATTCAGCATTTTATCTATCACAACCTCTGTAGTTGTGGTAGTGATCACAACGGTATCATCGTTAGCTACCGGTGCTCCCTCATCTACTACAGTCATATTGATCGTAGCCGTTGAGCAGGTGGGTGTTTCATCTGAATCACATATAGTATATGTGAAAGAATCTTCTCCGCTAAAACCTTCATTAGGTGTATAACTGATGGTTCCATCCTCATTAAGGATCACGGTGGCGTTCCCGCTTTCAGAAGTAACTTCAGTAGCCACGGCACCATCTACAAGTTCATCATTATCAAGATAATTTCTGATCGTAAGATCCTGGTCTTCATCAATGCTATAGGAATCGTTATTAGCTACCGGATCACCAGCATCTGTAACCGTAAGTGTAACCACTGCCGTAGAACATCTACTGTCATCGCCAGGAACACAAAGGTCATATGAGAAACTATCTTCTCCAATGAAATCTGCTGGAGGATCATAAGTAAGACTTCCATCTCGATTATCGGTGATCGTACCACCTTCCTGAGTTTCGGCATCAAAATCACTAACCCTGGAGTTGTCTACTATATTATCATTGCTTGTTAGATCACTCAGGGAAATTTTAAGCTCCTGGTTCTCTCTTGCATTAAATGAATCGTTCACGGCTTCAGGATTGCTCACACCTGGAGTTGGATCTGGTTTTGGCGCCGGGTTCTCATCTGAACTACAACTTAAAAGGACAGCGAAAAGGGCTAGATAAATAATTTTTTTCATGGTAGATTTTTGTATCAGGAGTGCAAATATCATATAAATCAATGAATTAAAAAACCTCTTACCCATAGGATAAGAGGTTTTTAGAATAATCAATTATGTTTGATCATTATTTAGAAACGAACCCATTCACCACCTTCTTTAATAAGACTAATGTCTTCAGTAGTGTTAGATCCATTATAAATATCGAATGTAAGTACATACTTCTGTCCTTCTGGTGCACTTGGAGCAATCTCGTTAAGGAATGCCTGCATTGCCAGAAGAATTGAATCGTCACTCCAGTAAGCAGAAGCTCCCGGTCTACGATCGAAGTTAGAATAACGCTCCATACTGGCGATCTGAGTAGAAAGATCTGCATTTCCGCTCAATGCTTCAGCAATAATTCCGTAATCTGGTCCGGCAAGAGTGTACTTGATAGTGTTATCTGGAACCCACATTCCGTCTTCATAACCAAACTGAAGTGTTTCAGAAGTTACAGTTGGAATAGCCATCCACGATCCATTCTGGAATACATAGTTCACATATTCAGTTACAGTAGCTTCGCCATTATAAAACTTATAACCAACCGCTTTGTATTCACCTTCAACGGCGTAAGGAAATTCTCTACCTAAGAAAATACCGATCTTAGAAAGTGCTTCTTCCTCATCACCAAAGTTGCTAAAACGCTGACCGAATTCTTCTGTATAGCTATTTTCAGGTAGCATATAAGGCTCATCCCAGTCTCCGTTAGTATAAGCAAATACAGTAGTTTCTTCGATTGTAGAAACTGAAGCATCAGCATCGATCACATAATCATCACCACTTAATACCACGTTGGTGATAGCGGTGCTTACAGATCCATTGTAAATCGCATAAGAAACAACGAATTTGCTTCCGTCTGCAGCATCTGGATATGCAGTTTTCAGGGTGAAGTTGATAGCCTCAAGAAGCATATCTTCACTCCAGTAGTTATCGCTGGTAGATCTTACATCAAAAGATCCAAATTGAGCAGCATTTCCAGCTGGTCCAGGATATTCATCTGCGAATTCTTCACCAACAGCATCATAATCTGCATCAGAGAATTCGTAAGCCATTCCACCAACAGCAACATATGCATTCCCGTCAAACTGAACGGTCATACTCTCAGTTCCTGAACTACCATCGTAAATAGCATAGCTCACATTGTATTTTTGACCAGCAACATCTCCAAACTCTTCAGAGATAACTGCTCCAAGAGCTTCTACGATCATATCGTTGCTCCAGTATGCATCTCTATCGTCTCTTCTATCGAAGTTGCTGTATTGAGCAGCACTAGAAGCAGGCTCTGGATATACATCCCCAAGTTCATCACCAATCACATCAAAATCATCTGCAGTTAAGGTATAAGCAATCTCTTCTGCAAGGATGTTGTAAGTAAGCTCGATATATTCTCCTTCTTGTACCTGAGGGTACTTTTCATCTAGAAAATCGATAACTTCTCCTCTACCAGTAAAATAATCTGTCGAAAGATCTATTAAAGCATAGTCTGAAGAAGCTACAGTATATGATTCTATTCTTAAAGGATTGAATAGATCAAATCCTACGTTAAGGATAGATCCAGCTCCATAAGTTGGAAAAAGATCTGAAAGAAGCGTTGGAACTAATGTTCTTGCATCTTCTTCTGAACTGAAATTATTGAAGTCCAATCCCAGGTCTTCATAATCATCTTCAGTCAACACATAATCTGCCTGAGCGACTGCCAGTTGATTATCCAGCTCATTGTCAATTTCGTCATGAATGTCATCAAGAGGGTTACAGCTAACTACAACCAGCCCTAATAACATCAATAAAAGGTTAAAAGACTTTTTCATTATTATTTTTTTAGAAATTAAGTTTTGCTCCTACAGTGTAAGTTCTTCCGAAACCATACCATACCAATGCAGTACGTGCATCGTTTCCTAAACCATTCTGAGCGTTAGCAATATATTCTGTACCTGTAATGTTGTAAACATTCGCGTTCAAGGCAGTATCAAAACCAGCTACCGAGAAGTCATACGAAAGACCTACATCAAGAGTTCCGAAATCTGGAACCTGCCATACTTCAGGAGCCTCAGGATTAGTTCTGCTTACTGGATCGAAGTCAGAATAAAAGTCTCCAAAGAAGTTGTAATTAGCTCTAAGTCTCATATCTGCAAGGAATTCGTAATCTACACCAAGACCAGCAGTAGTTTGTGGAGTACCACCTACTTTAGTATCTCCAATATAAAGATTTATTTCATCTACAAGGTTCTGTTCCTCGTCAAATATCTGAACTCCAGTTACATCGTCTGCCCAAGTATAGTCTCCTAGGGAAGCGAAACCTGTAATGCTAAGTTCTTCGAAAGGACGGTATTCAAAATCTACCTCGATACCCTGGTGAAGTGCATTTACTCCAAGTATGTTTGCTACACCAAGTGAACCATCAGGATTGTTATAGCTATAAGTAAGAGATCTATCATTCCAGTTAGTTCTATATGCATTCACATTAGCTCTCCACTTGTCTGTTCTGAAAGTATATCCAACTTCAGCACTAAAGATCTTCTGGTTCTTAGCATCAGAGTTTATATCATTCTGGAAGTTAAGAAATACCGCATCAAAGAAAGGAGCTTTCTCGAAGTACCCAATATTGGCAAATACACCACTACTTCTAGTGAAGTTATAGTTAGCACCACCTTTTACCTGATATCCAAAGAAGTTCACGTAATCTGTTTCCTGTAATGGATCTGAATCTGTGTAGTTGAAATAATCGATACGCTTATAAGAAGTGTTAGAAGCGGCAAGAGAGATAAATGCATCAAAATCTGACTTTGTATACTCTGCCTGAAGGAATCCACCTTCCCAAAGTACGATACCGTCATTCCAGTAGCTGATCTTATCTCCAACCTGTGCAAGGTTTACCGGATCGTTTGCATTAGAATCATCATACCAGTACTGACCTCCTAAAAGATCTGTTACTTCCTGGAAGTGCTTACCTTTGTAGTATCTAAGATCGATACCTGCAAGTAATTCGATGTCTTCAGTGATATCTGTAGAAAGAGTAGATAAAGCTCCAAACCAGTTATGGTCGTTTCTAGAAGCTCTAAGGATAGTTTCAGATCCCTGAGCACCATTCGCGATATTTTCATCTACGATAAGATCAAGATTTACAGGCTGTAAATATCCATCTCTGTATTCAGAATCAAGACCGAACTTGTTTGTTCCGGCCCATCCGCCACCTCCACCAGTACCGAATGAAGCATAAACGGCAGTAGATAAAAGTGTATTTTCATTTATATCCCAGTAGTGGTTAAGTGACATTTGTGGCTTGTGGTAGAAGTTATCTTCAATGTGAGTAACCTGACCATTTAAGTAACCCCAGTCACCGTTGAATTTAATTCCTCTATCACTTTCACGGTAAGTCTCGATCAAATATCTGTTTTGACGTTGTCCGTGTCTTTGTGGAGCACCAAAAGCAGTAAAAGAAAGCTCATGGTTTTCTCCAAATTCCTTCGCAATGTTCACGAAGTAGTTATATCCAATAAATTCAGTTCCGTCAACATATCCATCACCAACAGTTCTTGAGGCAGAAACTGTAGCAGCAAGACCATTTTCTGTTCTACCAGTAGAAACGGTAGCTCCAAATTTAGTATAACCATCATTACCTGTTGCAGCATAAATGTTTCCACCTTTTTCAGCATCAGTAGACTTAGTTACGATGTTTACAGTACCACCAATAGATGGAACGGCAACTTTCGCAGCACCAAGACCTCTTTGTGTTTGCATAGTTCTGGTTACGTCTGAAAGACCAGCCCAGTTACTCCAGTAAACACGACCGTTTTCCATGTCGTTCACAGGAACACCGTTGATCATAACAGCAATATTCTCACCTTCAAAACCTCTCATACGAAGTTCAGCATCACCAAAACCACCCCCGGCTTTGTTAGCATATACTCCTGGAGTAGATTTTAGCACTTCAGGAAATTCCTGGTTACCAATCTTAGTTTCGATCTCTGCAGCACTTATTGTAGAAACAGCTACCGGTGTCTTACGGTCTATCGCAAGAGAGAAGCTAGTTACAACAACCTCATCCAATGCGTCTGCATCTGGGCTAAGGATTATACTTCCTAAATCTTTAGATCCTCCAGTAATGGAGAATTTTACTGTTTTTGTTTCATAACCTACGAAACTGATCTCAATAGACCCTTCAGCTTCAGATACTGTAAGACTAAAGTTTCCATTAAAATCTGTCATGGTACCATTGCTTGTGCCAGAAACTTTAACATTGGCACCCGGCAGTGGGCCATCCATTTCAGAATCTATAACTTTTCCAGTTATAGTTCCTTGAGCAAAAATTGTAGCAGATGTAAGGAACATCGCTAGCAGTAATAATTTCCTCATGTTTTAATTGTTTGTGTTTGATTAAAATTCGGTGCAAAAAAACACAATTCTTACATAACTAGCATTATCTAAGTGTTAAGAGTTTTAACTTATTACCTATGAATCTTGCCAAAATTCAAGGAATTTAGGACGGAAAGGCTAAAATAATCCTACAAAATTATTGTTAATCAGCTGAATATCAATTTTTAAGGAAGACCAAGTCCTATCAACAAGAGATTTAATAACAATTATTAAAAAAAATAAAAAAAGCTCCGGATTTCACCGGAGCTTCTTTTTAATTATCTGGAAATTAGGTCTAGAACCTAAAAGCTACACTTGCATTCCAGGTTCTTCCCCATCCAAAGAAAACGTTATTATTAACATTCACTCCGTCATAGGTTGTATCCTCCGGACCTGCAAGGATATTAGTATTGGATTCAGAAATATAAATATTATCTGTCACGTTATTCACGTTCAATCTAAAGCTCAATCTGTTATCTCCTAAATCAAGACCATAAGAAGCTCCAAGGTCTAAAAGACCGTAAGAAGGAACTTCAAACACTTCGAAATCTGGATCGTTCAGGGCATCTGTAGCATCGAAATCTGCATATAGATTATCTGCATATCTATAAGTTGCATCAACACTTAAATTATCGAGGATCTGATAATCTGCACCTAAACTAGCAGTTAATTGTGCAGCATTCCCAACTTTAACTCCGTCAAGATTAAGCACAGCATCGTCAACTCCAGGAATCGGGTTCTGGTTTTCATCAAAATATGAAGCTACCACATCGTCCTTATATTCCCAATCACCTATAGAAAGCATACCATTCCATCTGAATTTATCTCCAACTCTACCATAGAAGTCGAATTCAAATCCTTTATGAACCTGTGTAATACCAAGTAAGTTCGCTGTTCCTCTAATTTCATTTGGCGTATCCTCAAAGAAGGTTGCTGCATCAGACTCGAATCTATCAGCCCATGATGTTCTATAGATATTCACATTAGCATTGAAGTACTGAGAACGGAAACCATAACCTAATTCAATTCCAAAAACCTGTTCGTTAGTTAAATTCGGATTTAAAGTATTACCAAAGTTGATATAAACAGCATCGAATAATGGTTGTTTTGAATAGTAACCAACATTCCCGAATACGTTATGTTTCTCGTCTATATTATAGTTCATACCCCCTTTAATATTCCCACCAAGGATGTTCTCCCAGTCGGTTTCCTGAGTAGCAGGAGGTTCGTTAAAGTATTCTATTCTTTTGAATCCCTGGTTAGACAATGATCCCTGGATAAAAGCAGAGATCTGATCTCCAGCGTATTCTAACTGGCCAAAAACACCAGCCCATCTTACCAATCCATCATTATAATAGTCGATCTTCTCCTCATCGTCTATACTCTTGAATACATTCAAAGTATTACCTATGGTAGGCTCGTAAGTTTCATTAAGGAACCTGGTTGGATTATTGCTATCTGCAGTTGAAAGATAAGTATCTGCACCCATAAGGTCTACTAATCTACGGTAATGGAAACCTCTATAAGATCTTAGATCTGCTCCAAGGTCTAAAGTAATTTTATCTGTAAGTTCAGTTTCGAAGTTGGAGATAACACCAAACCAGTTGTGAGAGTTTACAGAAGAACGTTGTGAAATCCCATTTTCACCAGAACGATCCCCGTTTCCAGTATTTACAAACTGCCCCTGGTACTGGCCTTCACCAGAATATGGTTGTCTTGGGTCTCCAAAAGCAGGAACATCCTGACCAGAGTTCCATGCAAAAATATCATCCATAGGAATTAAACCATCTTCAGTTAATGGAAGGGCAAACGATTGTCTACCATTGATCCTACCAATAGAACCTATAGAACCACCCCTACCAAAAGAAGCATATGCGGTTGTAGATAATTTTGAAAGACTGGTTATATCCCATTCCCAGCTAAGAGAAGCTACAGGTTTATGATAGAAGTTACCAGCGAAAGTAAATTCTTCCCCGTTTCTGTATCCGTAGTCAAGATTGTATTTTTCATTTGGCTCACCATTTTCTCCATAGGCAAGGTAGCTTGAAAGTCTTGTGAATGCACCTCTTTGATTATGTTGCTGTGGAGCACCCGTAAGCATGAAGTTAAAGTCATGATCTTCATTTGCCTTATAACCAACGCCTATGAAGTAGTTATAGCCTTCAAATTCGGTTCCGTTCACATAACCATCTCCAGCTGTTCTGCTGAATAAAAATGATCCAGACCATCCATTATCATTAAGTCCGGTGTTGTAAGAAGCAACTGTTTTTAAGTAATTATCGTTACCAAAACTAGCTTTTACAAAACCACCTTCTTTTCTTTCTGCTGAACGAGTTACCACGTTAATAGTACCACCTACAGACGAAACGGCAAGTTTAGAAGAACCTAAACCTCTTTGTACCTGTACCGCTGAAGCCACATCGCTAAGACCAGCCCAGTTACTCCAGTATACCTGTCCGTTTTCCATGTCGTTCACAGGAATACCGTTAATCATCACGGCAGAGTTCTGAGTATCAAAACCTCGAATGGTAATACGCGAATCTCCAAATCCACCACCTTGTTTAGTAGCATAAATTGATGGAGTAGTATTAAGGATCTCAGGAAATTCCTGGTTCCCCAGTTTCTCCTGGATCTCTGTAGAACGAATAGTAGAAACAGCCACAGGAGTCTGGCGATCCTTGGCAAGGTCTACTACACCTGTGATCACAACTTCAGATAAGGCATTTGCATCTGGAGTTAAAACTATCTGACCTAAGTCCTGAGTTTGACCATTAGAAACATTGAACTTTACAGTTTTGGTCTGATAACCTACAAAGCTAATTCTAATTTGACCTGTAGCATCTTCAACGTCAAGGCTGAAATTCCCATCAAAATCGGTCATAGCACCTTGTTGAGTACCAACTACCAAAACATTTGCTCCCGGTAAAGGACCATCCATTTCGGAATCCAATACCGTACCGGTAACCGTTCCCTGGGCAAAAATCGAAGTGGTTGCTAGCAGCATCACTAAAAATAGAAACTTTCTCATTTTGAAAAATTTGTTGTTTGCTTTAAAATTTTTGCAAAAAAAGTCAATTCTGGAATTTAAATAAATTCACAAATGTTAATATTAAAAAATTTAACAAGCCGCTTTTTCAAAATGAGATATAAAAAAACAAGCCCTTGATTACAAGGGCTTTATAAGTGGCATATTGAAACTTGCACTATTTCTCCAGATAATATTTCAGAAGATTTTTAGTGGAAGAATCATGCTCATCGACCGTATTTGTTGCGAATTCTGAAAGTATCTTAGTAGCCAATTGCTTTCCTAATTCCACACCCCATTGATCATAACTAAAAATATTCCAGATCACTCCCTGCACAAAAATCTTGTGCTCATATAAGGCGATAAGTTTCCCCATACTCTCTGGAGTCAGTTTTTCAATAAGAATTGTATTTGTAGGATTATTCCCCTCAAAAACCTTAAAAGGACTGATTCTGTCTATCTCATCCTGACTCAATCCCTTAGACTTCAGCTCATGTTCTACCTCTCCAGATGTTTTACCGTTCAATAAAGCCTCAGTTTGTGCAAAGTAATTAGCCATCAACTGGTCCTGGTGAACTTTATCATCGAAAAGAGATTTCTTGAATCCAATAAAGTCTGCCGGAATTAATTTTGTTCCCTGGTGGATAAGTTGGAAAAATGCATGCTGCGAATTAGTTCCAGGCTCTCCCCAGATGATCGTTCCGGTTTCATAAGAAACTTTTTCACCATTGCGATCCACACTTTTACCATTACTCTCCATGATCGCTTGCTGAAGATAAGATGGAAACTTGCTCAGGTATTGAGAATAAGGGATCACCGCTTCGCTTTCTGCATCAAAAAAGTTGTTATACCAAATCGTTAACAGGGCTAACTGGACCGGCATGTTTTCCTTGAATGGAGTTGACTTGAAATGATCATCCATCTTTCTTGCTCCCTCTAGCAAAGAAGCAAAATTGTTATATCCTATCGCCAGGCTAATAGAAAGACCTACTGCACTCCATAATGAAAATCGGCCTCCAACCCAATCCCACATTGGGAATATATTTTCAGGATCTATCCCGAAAGCTTCTACCTTCTCCAGGTTGGTGGATACTGCAACGAAATGTTTGGAAACTTCATTTTCAGGCGCAGATTTCAGGAACCATTCCCTCACGGTGGTAGCATTACTCAATGTTTCCATTGTAGTAAAGGTTTTTGAAACTATAACGAATAAGGTGGTTTCTGGATTAAGATCTTTTATTGTTTCATGAACATGGTCACCGTCTACATTAGAAATAAAATGAATTTTAAGATGATTCTTATAAAATTCAAGACTTTCAGTAACCATATCAGGACCAAGGTCTGAACCGCCAATACCAATATTTACCACATCGGTAAATGCCTTCCCGGTATATCCCTTTCTGGTACCATTAATTACCTCATCACAAAAAGCACGAATATTTTCTTTCACTTCCTGAACTTCAGGAACCACATTCTCACCTCTAACCTTAATATTGGCGTCCTTACCTGCTCTCAATGCTGTATGTAAAACCGGACGGTTTTCTGTCTGGTTAATGGCCTCTCCAGAAAAATAACTTTCTATGGCCTCATCGAGTTTACATTCCTCAGCCAGTTTTAAGAGGAGATCTCTTGTATCTTCAGTAATCCTGTTCTTGCTTAGGTCTACATAGAAATCTTCCCACTTAAGAGTGAAATTATTTGCACGATCTTCGTCTTTAGCGAACATATCGCGCATATGTTCATTTTCAATCTTTTTATAGTGATCTTTTAATTCGCTCCATGCGCCTGTAGTGGTTGGATTGATATTTTTCATCTAAATATTTTTGTACGGTATTTCTTCAAGTTCTTCCTTCAAAGGTTCGATATATGCAAAATATTCATCCTTTAGGTTGTCTTCTATATGCTTTGCAGATGGTAGATTTTGACGATATGGATCTACCTGTCTTCCATTAACCCAGAATCTATAGCAAACATGCGGCCCGGTAGCTAAGCCAGTACTACCAACATATCCAATGACATCTCCCTGTTTTACCGTTTCTCCATTTCTCACCGCCCTTTTGGTCATGTGAAGATACTGTGTAGTATACTTACTGTTATGGCGTATTTTCACGTAATTCCCGTTACCCGAAGTATAACTTGAAGCGATGACCGTACCATTAGCGGTACTTACAATTGGAGTCCCGTAGTCTGCAGCATAATCTGTTCCCAGATGTGCTTTCCACCTCTTTTGAACCGGGTGAAAACGTCTTTTGGTATATCTTGATGAAATCCTAGAATAATTCAGTGGTGCTTTTAAAAAGAAGCTCTGCAAAGCTTTTGCCTCTTCATCATAGAAACTTGGTTTGCCTGAAATTGTATCATTCAAATAATTGAAGGCGTAGAAAGGCTTATCTGAATGTTTGAAAACCGCAGCATCAACTTTTTCTACACCTACAAAAACAGTATCATCTATATATTTCTCATGATAGATCATTTTGAACTGATCTCCCTTCTGAAGTTTAAAGAAATCGATGCTCCACTGGTAAATATTAGATAGTTCATATACCAGTAGATTACTTAACCCCTGTGCCTGCATAGATTCAGAAAGTGACGAAACGATCACTCCGGAAACTTCTCTTCGCTTTACGGTCACCGGTCTCTTTTTGGTTTCAGCATAGATACTATCACCTATAGAGACAACAGTGTAATTGATCTTATCATTTTCGTAGATAAAGTACTGAGGAGTCTTTGCTGAATCCTTAGCCTTAAGGATCATATATTTTTTACCGGCAGTAATTCGTGCAGGATTAAAAGTGTCTTTCACCTTATTGGAAATTTCAAAGACTTTTCCATGGCCAACACCATTTTTATCCATGATATAACCAAAACTGTCTCCAGCTTCGATCGTATCCTTTACCACTTCAAAATCATTTAGAACAAAACCATATTCCTTTTCAACCGGAGGTAACTTTTTTTCTTTAACCTCTTCGTTAACAGCCTGGTCTTTTTCCTCATCATTGCAGGCAACAAAAGCCAGCATCAACATTAACAGTAAGCCTAGTTTCTTCAATTTTTTTCTTTTTATTTTTCTGTATTAAACGTATGGTTCACCCATTGTTTGCCCCAATCTTGTTTTTCTTCCTCTGTCCATAGGTCTGGGAAGAAAGATATTCTTTGAAAACTTGGAGGAAGAAATTTTTTCCAGTTGGTACCTCCAGTCGCTTTCACGGTTGTTTTGTCTTTGCTCAAATATCTGTAGGCCGCCCCCATATGCATTAAAAGCCAATTGATATTTACATTTACATCAAGATTACGCATAGCTTTCACAAGGTCTTCATTATTGCGATCATCTTCATGCATCTTTAAGTAACGATGATATATAGTATTTCCATATACTCCATTAGCGATCCTTAAGAACCGGGGAGTATATCTCTTTTCGAATTGTTTTAAAGTGAGTGTTTTTTCACCGGTTTCCAAATCTATTCCGCCTTTTTTCCAGTAGATATTTTCGTAAAGTTCCTCTGGAGTGTTCCTCTCAGAAAAATTCTCACGGATATCTGAGGAAACAAGATTTTCCAGCGGGGTAGAATATAATTCTATCATTCTGAATTGTGCCGATTGAAATCCGCTCGCAGGAAGCAAAGCCATCCTGAACTTCAGGAACTGCTCTCTTTCCATTCCCTTGATCATCACGTCAAATGAATCTATCAAGATCCTGAAATAGCGATTTATTCTATTTAGCTTTTCAATAAAGTATGAAGCCGTTAAAGTAGCACTTTCTATGATCTGTTTTTGCTCATGGATAATGAGTTTGAAATACAGTTCGGTGATCTGATGATAAGTAATGAAGATCATTTCATCAGGAAAATGTGTATTGGTTTTTTGCAGACTTAAAAGAGTGTCTACCTCTATATAATCCCAATAGGATAAATATCGGTCGTAAAGAAGACCATCCAAATAGGACCCCATATCCTGACCCGAATTTTTAAACTTTTCTTCAAGTTTTATGATTCGTTCCGCGATCTCGGGTTTTATCTCCATGCTTAATTCATTATGATGCTAAACTGATGTTTGAGACCTTTATAAGCATCCAGATCTGCGTCCAGTGATCCAACTGCCAGATCTGCTTCGATCTTTACAGGAATTTTATTCTTATCATCACTAACCCAAAAAGTTAGACTTTCCTTTTCCTTAAATACACGACCCGCTAATACATAGGGTCTGAATTTAAGTGTTGCCAGCTTTCCGAATTTAGTTTTGATCACTTCCCTGCCTAGAAATACGAGTTTAAAATCGAGATTTTCATCATCGATGAACATGTTAAGGCGCATCTCTTTACCCGGCTTCAAACCATCAGTGTCAATTTGGTTGCGAATATAATAAAATGCCGATAACATATCGTGCACATTATTGGGTACCGAGTAGCTTTGCCGCTGATTATTTTCCTTATTATGAACATGAGCTTTGTTTTCGTCGTGATCAAAGTCTATTTCGAGATCTTTAGTATAACCACCCTCATTTATTTTTCTGATGAATTTGTAGGGTTTACCTGTCCTTTTATCTATATAGGTCTGATAATCATCATCAACCTTAAAAAAAAGGCTAAGGAGTCCGGTAGATTTACCTTTTCCTTTAATATGGTAAACCGGTTTGTTACCCAATTTAGTCTCGTCAACTTCAAGAGTTGCATAGCTGGCATTGAAAATACCGTAATGAATGCGAAATTTAAACCATTCGCCTTCTTCGAAAGCTTGCTGAGAATATAACTGGGCGGTACCAACCAGACAGAAAAGAATGGTAATTGCAAAGAGTTTTTTCATCATAATTTGTTACTAAGTATCAGTATTTCTGGGATTAATACCCTAATTACAATTACTATTCCAAAAGTATTAAAACAAAAAACCCCATCAAATTAATGACGGGGAATTTTATCTTATTAACCAACTAAAACTTAAATTATGAAAAAAATTTAAATATGATTTTTGGTAACCACTCCAAAAATGCGGTGCAAAAGTCTGATATTTCTACCTTACCCACAACAGCATAATTAAGTTTAACTAAAAATTTATTTAATTATCAATATTTCAATTTTTACACCTAAGTTTTAGCAATTTTTTAATCCTAATTTAATGTACCTCGTAAATCCTGCTCTCTTTCTATAGCCTCAAAAAGAGCTTTAAAGTTCCCTTTTCCAAAAGATTGAGCTCCTTTTCTCTGAATTATCTCAAAAAACATGGTTGGCCTGTCTAAAACAGGTTTTGTGAAGATCTGTAAAAGATAACCTTCATCATCCCTGTCTACCAAAACACCAAGTTCTTTTAAAGGCTCAAGATCCTCGTCGATCTCGCCTACCCTGTCTAAAAGATCATCATAATAGGTTTCTGGAACATACAGAAATTCTACTCCACGATCTCTTAACTGGGTAACGGTTTCGATAATATTATCTGTAGCCAAGGCGATATGCTGTACTCCTGCTCCATTATAGAAGTCTATATATTCCTCGATCTGTGATTTTTTCTTTCCTTCTGCAGGTTCATTAATAGGGAATTTAATACGACCATTCCCGTTACTCATCACCTTACTCATAAGAGCAGTGTAGTCTGTAGAAATATCTTTATCATCGAATGATACCAATTGCGCGAATCCCATCACTTTTCCGTAGAACTCAACCCATTTATTCATTTCATTCCATCCAACGTTTCCAACCATATGGTCAATGAATTTCAAACCTGTATCTGTAGATTTAGCTTTGGTATGATAAGCCCTGTAACCAGGTAAAAAAGGACCTTCGTACTCCCCTCTTTCAATAAAAAGGTGAATGGTTTCACCATATGTATGGATTCCGGAAATTACTGCCTTCCCGTTACTATCTTCGATCTCGTAAGGCTCAACATATGATTTCGCGCCCCTTTTGGTGGTCTCTTCATAACTTTTACGGGCATCGTCTACCCAAAGAGCAACAAACTTAACGCCGTCGCCGTGCTTGTTGATATGCTCATTGATCTCACCATCCTTTTCTAAAGGAGAAGTAAGAACTATTCGAATTTTTCCCTGTTGTAATACATAGGAAACACTGTCTTTTTTCCCGGTTTCCAGCCCAGCATAAGCTACCGGCTGAAATCCCCATGCATGCTGATAATAATATGCCGCCTGCTTGGCGTTTCCAACGTATAGTTCAACGAAATCTGTTCCAAGAATTGGTAGAAAATCCTCTGCTTCAGGAACTACTTTCTCTAAATTTAATGATGTGTTATCTGTAGACATTTTGTTTTAAGTTTTTTAGGATTATTGATATTGTAAAAAATTGAGGTTTAGTTTCAAAATTTTACCACATCGCTCTATCCTGTGCTGATAAATCTTCTTTCATCTTATTCTCTATCTTCTTCCTCCAACCATGATTTATGGTAAGTTTCATCTGCAATCTCCATGGCATCTTCAGTAAGCATCAAAGGCTTAAAAGTATCTACCATTACTGCCAGCTCTTCAGTCTCCACCTGGCCTATACTTCTTTCCACAGCACCTGGGTGTGGTCCATGAGGGATACCCGCCGGGTGAAGTGAAATATGACCGGCTTCGATGTCATTCCTGCTCATAAAATCTCCATCAACATAATATAAAACCTCATCGCTGTCTATATTACTATGGCTATATGGAGCCGGGATACTTTCTGGATGATAATCATATTTTCTCGGGCAGAAACTACAAACCACAAAGGCATCAGTTTCAAAGGTTTGATGCACAGGTGGCGGCTGATGTACCCTACCTGTTATGGGTTCAAAATCATGAATTGAAAAGGCATATGGATAATTATAGCCGTCATATCCAACCACATCAAAAGGATGGGTCGCATAAACCATATCAAAGATCTCCCCTTTTTTCTTGATCTTAATAAGGAAATCACCTCTTTCATCGTTAGTTTCCAGTTCATGAGGCTGCCTTAAATCACGCTCACAGAATGGTGAATGTTCCAATAACTGCCCAAACCAATTCCGGTACCTTTTCGGCGTGTAAATTGGTCTTCTGGACTCAACGATAAAAAGTCGGTTATTTTCATCGTCAAAATCTATTTTATAGATGGTCCCTCTTGGGATCAATAAATAGTCTCCATATTTAAAATCCAGATTTCCTAAATGAGTACGCAGCTTTCCGCTTCCTTTATGAATAAAAAGAAGTTCGTCTGCATCAGCATTTTTATAAAAATAATCCTGGGTAGAACCCTGGGGAGAAGCCAGGACTATATCGCAATCTGAGTTAGTAAGTACTGGCTTACGACTTTGCAGATAATCTGGATGTGGCGTTACCTGAAAACCCTTTAATCTATATGATTTCAGGTTATTCTCAATAGCTATCTTAGGTCTCGCATCATATTTTCCCTTGATCTCCTTGACCTGGGTTGGACGATGTTCATGGTATAAATTAGAAGACATTCCATCAAAACCGATGGTGCCAAAAAGTTGCTCATAATAAAGGCTACCGTCTGGCTTCCTGAATATCGTATGACGCTTATGTGGAATTTTACCTAGTTTATGATAAAAAGGCATAATTTTTAGTTTTTGAATCGATCAGAATCCATGAAATCTTTAAGATATTAGGATTTTTTCGACTTTATTTTTCGATTTATACAAATATCATGAAAATTTAGCGAAACATTCTTAAAAGTAGACTAAAAACAAGGCCCTGGATGATCAAATTACTAAAATCACTTAACATCTTTAAAACCAGAATCCAAGGCTAAAAAACCAGTAACTTTCCCCTACTTCAGGGGAATAGGTATATTTTACTTCCATAGGCCCCATAAATGTTTCAAGGCCATATCCTAAAGCATACCCGGTATAGTCTGGCCATGTGAACCAGTTACCGGTTGTATACAACCTATCTTCTACATTAGCGATATTAGCACTGGCGATAATATGGTTTTTACGGGCTATCTGATAATCAAATTCAAATAGAGCCTGAATATAACTATCTCCACTGAGGCTTAAAAAGTCGTAACCATAAAATGGTTTGACATTGTTTATAAAATCATTCCCATAGCCGCCGAGAAAAAAATCTAAAACCTCGGTACCGTCATTCCCTATTTTAAAACCTGTTTCCGTAGAAATTCGTGCGCTAAATCTATTGAATGGCGTTACAGCATACCCAATAGCTCCCTGCGCGATTGAAAATTCAGCAAAATTATTATTATAATCACTTGAGTACAGGTAAACATGAAAGTCACCATTGAAACTCACCCCTTTAGTTGGGAAATACTTATTATCGTAGGAGTCATATTTTAAATAACCAAACGCACTGGCGTAATGACTATTATCGAATATCAACTCATTATTCCGATTGCTAAAATCATTAAAACTGGTACTGCTAAATTTTAAATACTTATGCTCCAGCCCCGCACCGATAGAAAAAACCTGTTGAAATAAAGTTTCAGCATATAGCTGATTCGTTACATCCTCAAAATTGACTTCAAGTTCAGCAATGGAAGAAGGTGTATCGTCGCCTTCAATCCTTCTTATGCTATTAAGGTTTATGTACTTTTCAAAAGTATTATATCTTGAGTTCAAGCCTACGCTCCAGTAATAACCCTTATCCAGATAATAATTGAAATTATACCTGAGGTTATCTCCAACAATAAGATCTATAGATGCGACGTCATTGGTAAAAAGCAAACTCTTCCTAGTAAGGTTCACCAGGGCACTGCTCTTATATAGTTCGTCATAATGCAAACCCAACCTTAAAAGCATTTTGTTTTCACTCTCCTCGATTTGCATGGCGAGGATATAATTCCCATTCTCATCCTTCGGAATCAATTGGTAATTTATCCTGTCGAAGTTTCCCGTAGCCGAAAGGTTATTGATACCAATATTAAGATCCTCGAAATTATAAGGTTCATCGTAATCCAGCTTGAGCTTACCCTGCACATATGCCCTGGGATAGGTGTTGTTTCCTTCCAGGGTTAATCCACTAATATTGAACGTATCAATCTTCCTTACTTTTTCGCGATGAAAACCATCTTCAGTTTTCTCGGCCAGTTCCTTTAACTGAGGTAATTTTCTTGAGGCAGCTACCTTACCAGAATCTATGATCGCGTGACCATCTTCAAAGGACATTACTGAAAATGGAGAAATATCTGGTTTTATATAAATGTCGGTCATAGGGATCTTTTCCTTCATATCTCCAATCGTCCTGAAATTGCTGATCTGCGACATGATCTCAAAAACACTTCTCAATTTATCGCGTTTCACCAGGGTGTCCTGCACGTCTACCCCAATTATAATATCGGCTCCCCTGCGTTTTAATTCCTCCACTGGGTAATTATTAGCCACTCCACCATCTGTTAACAACTGGTCATCAATTTTGATCGGACTTAAAATAGTAGGGATCGCACCACTCGCAGAGATCGCCTTAGCGAGGGAACCGCTATCCAGGATCACAGCCTCTCCCGTTTCAACATTGGCGGCTACACAGAAAAAAGGGATCTGTAATTCGCTAAAATCGTTCACATCACTTACATGCATGGTAAGCCTGGACATAAGGTTATAGATATTCTGTCCTTTAAACAGACCTGTAGGAAATGAAATATCGAAATTGTCAAAAGGTAAGGTTATGGCATATTTTTCCGAATCCTCCTTTTCATAAAAAGTCTTGGCCCTTCTTGGAATATCATCCTGAATAAGGATATCGAAATTGGTCTGATTGAAGATCGAATCCAGCTCATTCGCGGTATATCCTGAAGCATATAATCCACCGATAATGGCACCCATACTGGTCCCTCCAATATAATCGATCTTAATACCTTCTTCTTCCAGTATCTTTAGCACCCCGATATGCGCCAGCCCTTTTGCTCCCCCTCCACTTAGCACAAGCCCAACTTTAGGTTTATCATTATCCTGACAGAACCCAATAAATGTTGAGAGGAAGAATAAAAAAGCTAAAAATTTACGCATTTATCCGGTGTGGTAATGGTTAAAAATTATTCCTGCCTTAGAAGCTCCAATTACTTCTGACAGGTCCTTTTTTGAAGCCTCCTTGACCCTTTTCAGGGACCTGAAATGCTTAAGCAATTCAACAACTGTTTTCTCACCAATCCCTTCTATCGACTCCAGTTCTGTATTAAGCGCTGTTTTACTTCTTTTATTGCGATGAAAGGTAATACCAAATCTGTGAGCCTCATTTCTTAACTGCTGAATAACCTTTAATGTTTCAGACTTTTTATCAAGATAAAGCGGAATAGGATCTTCAGGATAAAAGATCTCTTCCAGCCTTTTAGCAATACCTATAATAGCGATCTTCCCCCTAAGGCCAAGATCATCCAGAGCTTTAACACCGCTTGATAACTGACCTTTTCCTCCATCTACAATAATTAGTTGCGGGAGTTCCTCACCTTCATTGAGAAGCCTACGGTATCTTCTAAAAACAACTTCTTCCATAGAGGCAAAATCATCTGGGCCTTCCACGGTCTTAATATTAAATTTACGATATTCTTTCTTACTTGGCTTACCGTTCTTGAAAACAACGCAGGCGGCCACAGGATTTGTACCCTGGATGTTCGAATTGTCGAAGCATTCTATATGTCTCGGTTCTTTACTCAGCCTCAAGTCCTCCTTCATCTGTGCCATAACCCTGTTCACATGCCTGTCTGGGTCTACGATCTTCATTTGTTTGAACCTTTCCTGACGGAAATATTTTGCATTCCTCTCAGAAAGTTCCACGATCTTCTTTTTATCTCCGAGTTTAGGGACTGTTATCTTTACATCTTCTCCTACATCTACTTTAAAGGGAACGAAAATTTCTTTTGAATTAGAACTGAAGCGCTGACGGATCTCCACTATAGCCAGTTCCAGAAGTTCCCGGTCGCTTTCGTCCAGCTTCTTTTTCATCTCGATCGTATGAGAACGAATAATCGCTCCATGGGAAAGCTGAAGGAAATTCACATAACCATAACCTTCGTCGGTAACCACTGAAAATACATCGACATTATTGATCTTTGGATTTACCACGGTAGATTTAGACTGGTAATTCTCCAGTACATCGATCTTGTTCTTGATACGCTGCGCGTCTTCGAATTCCATATTTTCAGCATGCTCCTTCATCTGATTTCTAAAACGCTGCAGGGAATCTTTAAAATTTCCCTTAACGATCTGCCGGATTGCTTCAATATTGTTGTTATACTCTTCTTCAGACTGAAGAGCTTCACATGGGCCTTTACAATTCCCCAGATGGTATTCTAAACACAGCTTATATTTACCATTCCTGATTTTATCTTCAGCCAGATCGTAATTACAAGTCCTTAATTTATAAAGACCTTTAATAAGGTCTAGTAAAGTATTCACAGTTTTAAAACTGGTAAAGGGTCCGTAATATTCACTACCATCCTTGATCAATCTCCTGGTAGGAAAAACTCTGGGAAAACGTTCATTTTTAATACATATCCACGGATAGGTCTTATCATCTTTCAGCATCACATTAAAGCGAGGCTGAAGCTTTTTAATAAGGTTATTCTCCAGTAAAAGCGCATCAGTTTCAGAAGAAACCACGATATGCCTAATCTCATGTATCTTTTTCACCATCACCCCAATGCGATGGCTATCGTGATTTTTGTTGAAATAAGAAGTGACCCTTTTTTTAAGGTTTTTAGCTTTACCCACATACAGTATTTTCCCGTTCTTATCGTAATATTGATAAACTCCCGGGCTGTTGGGCAAAGTTTTTAACTGAACGTCCAAAGCAGGTTTTTCCATTAGTTCAAATTTAAACATAAAAAACCGCCAGCTAAATCTTTTTCAAGATGCCTGCTAAATTTTAAGAATATCTTAGAAAGGGATTGAAAAGTTGGATAATCTTTGCTTTACTTTGCAGTACCAAAGGTCTTAAGCCTTTTTAGTATATTGCAATATGGAAAAAATAGTGATCGGCAGGTTTGATAAAGCAGATTTCCCGGCTTTACAGCTTAACGACATTGCCATAAAAATTGATACCGGAGCCTATACTTCCTCTATTCATTGTGATAATATTATTGAAAAAGACGATGCAATACATTGTACTTTTTTAGATGATGAACATCCGCTTTACAACGGAAAAGAGTTTGTTTTCGATGATTATGATATCGTATTTGTTAGAAGCAGCAATGGGATTATCCAGAAAAGGTATCAGGTTCAGTCAAATATTAAATTGTTCGGGAAAATCTTTAAAATCTCATTATCTCTTTCCTCCAGGCAGGAAATGAGATTTCCGGTTTTAATTGGAAGAAAGTTTTTAACAAAAAAATTTATAGTGGACACAGAATTGATCGATGTGTCTTATAACAAAAAGCTAGATGAAGATACGAATTCTATCAAGAAACCCTAGACTATACTCAACAAGCAGATTGGTCGAAGCGGCTAAGAAAAGACATCATGAAGTAGAAGTGATAGATCCTATAAAATGTGATCTCATCATTGAAAAGAAAAAACCCACTATTTATTATAAAGGTCACTGGCTGGAAGAAACCGATGCGGTTATTCCCAGAATCGGAGCGTCAGTGACATTTTTTGGTACGGCCGTGGTAAGACAATTTGAAATGATGGGAACTTTTACCACTACAGAATCTCAGGCACTGGTTAGAAGTCGTGACAAGTTAAGAAGCCTACAGATCCTATCCAGAGCAAGATTAGGATTACCAAAAACAGTTTTTACGAATTACTCTAAAGATGTGACCGAGATTCTCGAGCATGTTGGTGGAGCCCCGGTTATCATCAAATTACTAGAAGGAACCCAGGGCCTTGGAGTGGTACTTGCCGAAACTCAGAATGCGGCAGAATCTGTAATCGAAGCATTCAATGGTTTACAGGCCAGGGTGATCGTTCAGGAATTCATTAAAGAAGCCGGTGGTGCAGATATTAGAGCATTCGTGGTAGATGGGCAGGTAGTTGGAGCGATGAAAAGGCAGGGGAAAGAAGGAGAATTCAGGTCCAACCTGCACAGAGGTGGATCTGCTTCGGTCATCCAACTAACAGACGAAGAAGAAAATGCTGCGATTAAAGCCGCTAAGGCAATGTCGCTTGGGGTAGCCGGTGTAGATATGCTGCAAAGTAGCCGTGGACCACTTATCCTTGAAGTGAACAGCTCTCCGGGACTGGAAGGAATAGAAGAAGCTACTGGAAAAGATATTGCAAAAACCATCATTAGATATATTGAACGAAACGTATAGTATATGCCTCGTATAGACAAGAACAATGTTCTTGAAATTTTAGGTGAAAAAGTACTACCCGGAAAGGGAGCAACCATAAATTTTAATATGGCTAAGCTCTACACCACTACTTCGGTAGAAGTTCCGGTTATCATTGAACGTTCTAAAAAACCGGGTCCGGTAGTGCTTTTAACCGCCGGTATCCATGGAGATGAGATCAACGGTGTGGAGATCGTTAGGCAGATCATTTCTAAAGGGGTAAATAAACCCCGAATTGGTACGGTGATCTGTATTCCTATCGTGAATATCTTTGGGTTTTTGAACATGGCAAGAGAATTTCCCGATGGTCGTGATCTAAACCGGGTATTTCCTGGAACCAAGCATGGTTCGCTGGCCAGCCGATTTGCTTACCAATTCGTAAAGAAGATCTTACCAATAGCAGATTTTTGTCTGGATTTTCATACCGGTGGAGCCGCAAGGTTCAACGCGCCGCAGATAAGGGTAAAAAAAGGAGATGAGCAGAGTATAAAATATGCCAGGATCTTTAACGCGCCTTTTACCATTCATTCCAAAACGATCACAAAATCATTCAGGGAAACCTGTTCAAAATTAGGGATACCCGTTTTACTGTTTGAAGGTGGTAAATCTTTAGACAGCAATAAGGATATCGCCAAGTATGGGGTTGATGGTGCTATGAGAATTTTAAGCCATCTAGATATGCTGAATCCTAAATTTGACTATCCAGATGTAAAAAAAGAAACCGTAGTAATTGCTTCCAGTTCATGGTTAAGGGCGAAATACAGCGGATTACTGCATGTTAAGATCCCTTGTGGCAAACATGTTACCAAAGGAGAATATATCGCTACCATTACAGACCCATACGGTAAATTCAGCCATAAAATAAAATCCCCCAGTGAAGGTTATGTGATCAACATCAATGAATCTCCTATCGTTTACCAGGGAGACGCTATTTTTCATATTTCTATGCAACCAAAGACCGAAGATCATGAACAAGGCACAGCTTAGAAAGAAATTCAAGGATCTGAGACTGGAACTAAAAGATGCTGAAATTGAAAAAATGAGCCTCGAGATCGCGAACAGGTCATTGGAATTGCCGGTTTGGGACTACAGATATTACCATATTTTCCTAAGTATTCCTGAGCAAAAAGAAGTAGATACAGAGTTTTTACTGCATATTCTGCAGGGTAAGGATAAAGAAGTGATCATTCCAAAAACCGATCATAAAACTGGAGGTCTTTTGAATTTTCTGTTGACAGATCAAACCGTGATCAAGAAGAATAGGTGGAATATCCCTGAACCACAGGATGGGATTGAAGTTCCCAGTGAAAAATTAGATGTAGTTTTCATCCCGCTTCTGGCTTTCGACAAATCCGGTCATCGCATAGGTTATGGCAAAGGATTCTATGATAAATTCCTGGCGGGTTGTAAACCTGAGGTAATAAAGATCGGACTTTCATTTTTTAAGCCGGTGGAAGAAATAAAGGAAATTTTTAGCAGCGATATCCCTCTGGATTATTGTGTCACCCCAGATAAAATTTATGAATTCGGCACAAAATAATTTTTGTAATGATAAGGTTATTACGTTATTTTTAACCTGAACAAATCACTTTGATGCTCAACGACCTACAGTTAAATAGCATACTGGAAGATTTTGATATAGCCTATTGGAAAATAAATCTTTTTTCCAAAGAGATATCCTGGTCTGAGCACTTCAACATTCTGGTTGGAAAACCGCAAATTGAAGAAGATAGATTTGAGTTCTTCATAAATCATATACTGCATCCAGATTACCGCTATGATTTTAGAATACACTTCGAAAAACTTATCAAAGAGAACGAGCCTTTTAGCTTTGAAATAAAGCTAAAGCTTGAGAATGGTAAATATCGCTGGTTCGAATGTAAGAACCAGAAAACAAGGAATTCTGAATTTCGGGAAACCGCGGTGCTCTTATTTGTGAATATTCACCAAAGTAAAAGAGATCAATATACCATTGAAGAAAATTTCTTTTACTACCGGGAAACGGCCGAGATGACCTCTACCGGTGGCTGGTATGTAGATACCGTAAACAAAAATATTTACTGGGATGATGTTTCCCTGAAGATCGTTGAATGCCCCCGCGATTTTCAACCGGCTTATGAAGACCGCATGAAATTCTATGCCAAGGAACATCATAACCGCATGCGCAATGCATTTGATAAGTGCGAAAATTTCGGCATACCTTTTAAACTGGAGCTCAAAATGGTCTCCTTTCAGCATCGTGAATTCTGGGTGCGATTAACCGGAAAACCCGTTTATAATGATGAGCAGGAAGTGGTTGGTATCCGCGGAGTCCTCCAGAACATAGATGAGAATAAGAACAACGAGCTTAATCTTCAGAATTCTTTAGATATCATTGCGACCCAAAATTCAAGATTATTCAATTTTGCACATATTGTTTCTCACCATTTAAGATCCCATAGCAGTAATCTAAGCCTCATTGTAGAGCTGTTGAGAGAATCTAAGACCGATAGGGACAAGTTTGATCTTCTGGCTAATGTCGAAGATGTCTCAGACAATCTTGATTCGGCTATTTCGAGATTGAATAATATTGTTAGTATCCAAACTTCCTTGAAAAAAGAACCTGTTCTAATCAGGTTTGAGGAAGCCCTTGAGATCGTTTTAGCATCGATCTCTTCGTTGATTAATCGAGAAAATGCAAAAATCGTCGCTGAATTTCAGGATTTGAAAGAAATTCGCTATATACCTGAATATCTTGAAAGTATTTTACTAAATTTAATCACGAATGCTATCCGGTATAGACAACCGGGGCGTAAACCAGTCATTTTTATTCAGACCTATGTCGAGAACGATAAAGAGTTTTTAGAAGTTAGCGACAATGGACTGGGAATAGACCTCGACGAGTATGGTGATAAGATGTTTGGAATGTATAAAACGTTTCATCCAAGTAATCCAGAGGCTAAAGGGATTGGTTTGTTCATAACCAAAAATCAGGTAGAAGCCCTTGGAGGGACCATATCTGTTAGCAGTACCCTAAACATTGGGACAACCTTTAAAATAAAATTCTAGATTCTATTTATTATGGGGCAAAAAGTAGAACTAGCGTGTATCATAGACGACGATAAGATATACGTGAACTTAGTAAAGAAGATCATAGAGATCAAAAAGCTTTCTGAGAACTTACTCATTTACAAGAACGGGAAAGAAGCACTGGATTACTTCAAGGAAATCATGCAAAATGTAACCGACGAAGATAAACTTCCAGACATTATTTTCCTGGATCTCAACATGCCCGTAATGGATGGTTGGGAATTTTTAAATGAATTTATCAAGATAAAGAACAATCTTAGCAAGAAGATCACCTTATATGTGGTTAGTTCTTCAATAGATCCACGCGATCTGGAAAGAGCAAAATCTTTTAATCTTGTTACAGATTATCTCATCAAACCTATCGAGCTGAAAAAATTCGAAAAGATATTCGATAGAACAGCTGCCTAATCTTTTTTCTTTTCAGGTTTATTTTCTTTTGGGAAAGCTCTTTTACTGAAGAGTAGCAACATCGCCACACCTACACTTATCGCAGAATCGGCTATATTGAATACCGGTTCAAAGAAAGTAAAGTACTTTCCTCCCCAAAATGGTATCCACTCTGGCAAATAACCTTTCCACAGAGGGAAATAAAGCATATCTACGACCTTTCCATGAAAAAGTGAGCTATAGCCTCCACCTTCGGGTAAAAAGCTTGCTACCTGCCCGTAACTTTCATTAAAAATAACTCCGTAAAAGACCGAGTCTATAATATTCCCGAAAGCTCCTGCGAAGATCAAAGCGATAGAAGTAATAAGGATCCTGGAACCGTTCTTTCTAACGGAATCCCAAAGCCAGTATCCAATCCCCACGATCGCTGCCAGGCGAAATAAAGTTAACGCCAGCTTGCCATATTCTCCCGGAATTTTAGTACCCCAGGCCATTCCTTCATTTTCAACAAAAAGAATCCTGAACCAGTCGAAGACTTCGATCTCTTCTCCTAAGGCGAAATTGGTTTTGATATATAATTTTGAAATCTGATCGATTAAAAGAATCAGTATAATAAGGAATCCGGCTTTTTTAAGGGACATGAATCAACTTTGTTTGAAAACGGGTCAAAAATACTAATATTATTTAGTTTTTACGCACCTTAATATTTCCGTCTATACTCTTAAGTCTTAACGGATTTCGGCCCGGCAGGAAATCTGGTATTTCCACAGTTCCATTCCGGCTTTCAGCTTCTATAAGGCCTGAAGAGGTTTCAACCGTAATATGTCCGGAATAGGTATTGATCACTGCATTTCCTGAAAAATCAGATAGATTGCAATAACCCTGTTTAAGATCTGCGTAAAAGGATTTGAAATCTCCATTTGCTTCTACCGAAGCGATATTAGAGCTAATAACGATCTCCAATCCTTCAGGAACCTCTAATTCTATTTCCAGGGAAAATACCTTATGAGCACTGAGCTTATCATATCCCCCGGTAAGTATTTCAGGATATTGAGTGCTTATATTTATAACTTCATTCAGCTGTTCCGTTTTTAAGATAATATCATCAAAATACTCTCCTTCTGAATGCGTATTAATACTGATCTGTGAAGTTTTGGTGGATTTGATCTTTATATGATAAACCTCATCAGTGTTTATCTGGATCTTTTTTACTCCTTCAGCATTAATGATCTCCCGGGTATTTTTTTGAGCATGACTCATACCGGTTATTATCACTATAAAAACTAATAAAAAATTCTTCAGCATCACCATTCTTATATCCAACAAAAAAACGTCCAAAAAGCAAATTCTGGACGTTTAATTTATAATTATGCTTTGCTACTATCGCTGCATGTTCTTTGCCTCGATACTTAAAGTAGCATGCGGCACTAAAAGCAATCTTTCTTTAGCAATAAGTTTACCAGTTACACGGCAAATTCCATAGGTTTTGTTTTCAATGCGCAACAACGCATTCTTAAGGTCTCTAATAAACTTCTCCTGGCGGATCGCTAACTGGGAATTCGCTTCTTTGCTCATGGTCTCACTACCCTCTTCAAATGCCTTGAATGTAGGTGAAGTATCATCTGTACCGTTATTACCATCATTCTTATAGGCGCTTTGATAAATTTCAAGTTGTTCCTGAGCCTTTTCAATCTTCTTCTTAATCAGAGTTTTGAACTCTGCCAAATCAGCGTCGCTGTAACGTTCTTTTACTTCTGTAGACATGGCTTAATGTTTTTTAATAAACAATCTGGTGGCAACTTCATCAAATTCGACTTCAGCACCTTCATTTACCACCTCTACGAATTCGAGCTTCGCAGTTAATGTTTCGTTTTTAATATAAGTTATATTATCGTTCACAGCATCCTCGATAATGCCGTCTTTTTGTAGGGTAACGTCAATCGTATCAGTCACTTCGTAGCCTGAATCCTTTCGGAGGTTCTGGATCCTGTTAACCAGCTCTCTGGCAACACCTTCCTTTTTCAACTCCGGACTAATACTAACGTCCAGGGCTACTGTCAAGCCACCATTGCTGGCAACTAACCATCCTTCGATGTCCTGAGAAGATATCTCAACCTCCTCAAGGTTCAATTTAACTAAATTTTCGCTAATTTCTACCTCTATCTCGCCTTCACGCTCGATTTTAGAAATGTCTTCTGCCGTGAATTCGTTTATCTTGCTGACAATCAGTTTTATATCCTTACCAAATCTTGGGCCAAGAACTCTAAAATTAGGCTTGATTTGTTTTACAAGTAAACCTGATGCATCATCGATTAGCTCGATCTCTTTGACATTTACTTCAGACTTAATTAGGTCTTCCACCGCTTTTATCTCCTGCTTCTGCTCCTCGTCAAGTACCGGAATCATTATCCTTTGCAGAGGTTGACGCACTTTGATCATCTCCTTTTTACGAAGCGAAAGTACCAAAGAAGAAATCGTTTGGGCTTTCTCCATCTTTCTCTCCAAAGATTTATCCACAAATTTTGGTTCATAAACCGGGAAATCTGAGGTATGCACAGATTCCGACTTATCTTTTCCAGTGGCAGCATTAAGGTCGCGGAACAACCTGTCCATAAAGAAAGGTGCTACCGGGGCTCCTAATTTAGCAACGGTTTCCAGACAGGTGTAAAGGGTTTGATAGGCAGAGATCTTATCCTGCTCATAATCACCTTTCCAGAATCTTCTTCTGCTTAATCTTACAAACCAATTACTAAGGTTTTCCTGAACAAATTCTGAAATTGCCCTGGTCGCTTTGGTAGGTTCATAATCTGCATAGAACTTATCCACTTTTTCAATAAGCGAATGTAATTCTGAAAGTATCCATCTATCTATTTCAGGTCTTTGCTCTAAGGCAATATCGTCTTCAGCATAGCTAAATTCATCAATGTTCGCATACAGCGTAAAAAATGAATAAGTATTATATAGGGTTCCGAAGAATTTACGTTGAACTTCTCCAATTCCCTCAATATCGAACTTGAGGTTATCCCATGGATTCGCATTAGAGATCATGTACCAGCGAGTCGCATCTGGACCATAAACCGCAAGGGTCTCAAACGGATCTACCGCATTACCCAAACGCTTGGACATTTTCTGCCCGTTCTTATCTAATACAAGACCGTTAGAAACTACATTTTTATAGGCAACATCATCAAAGATCATCGTTGCGATCGCATGAAGTGTATAGAACCATCCACGTGTCTGGTCTACACCTTCCGCGATAAAGTCAGCCTTACGCCATTTATCTTCTACTTTTTCCTTGTTCTCAAAAGGATAATGCCATTGTGAATAAGGCATAGAACCAGAATCGAACCATACGTCGATAAGATCTGCCTCACGCTTCATTGCTTTTCCGGAATCTGAAACCAGGGTAATACCATCTACCACGTTCTTGTGAAGATCTACTTTTTCGTAATTCTCCTCGCTCATATTACCTGGCTCAAAGTCTTCGAAAATATCTTTCTCAAGAACTCCCGCATCAACAGCTTTGGCCATTTCTTCCTTAAGCTGGGCTATAGAACCAATTACCTTTACCTCTGTTCCATCTTCGGTTCTCCAGATAGGTAATGGGATTCCCCAATACCTGCTTCGGCTTAGGTTCCAGTCATTAGCATTAGCGAGCCAGTTACCAAAACGTCCTTCTCCGGTCGATTTTGGTTTCCAGTTAATGGTCTGGTTCAGCTCATGCATTCTATCCTTGAATTCGGTCACTTTAATGAACCATGAATCCAGCGGATAATATAATATTGGTTTATCTGTTCTCCAGCAATTTGGATAGCTGTGAACATATTTTTCAACTTTGAATGCTCTGTTTTCTTCTTTTAATTTGATCGCAAGTTCAACATCTACAGATTTCTCTGGAGCCTGTCCTTCGTCATAATATTCATTCTTCACATACTTCCCGGCCAATTCACCCATTTCTGGTCTGAATTTACCCTGAAGATCTACAAGAGGAACCAAATTTCCATTCTCATCCTTCACCAACATTGGCGGCACTTCGGGAGTTGCCTGTTTTGCAACCAGGGCATCATCTGCACCAAAGGTTGGCGCGGTATGCACGATACCGGTACCATCTTCAGTCGTGACAAAATCTCCGGAAATTATTCTGAAGGCATTTTCAGGATTATCGTTTGGCTGGGCATATGGTAATAATTGCTCATATTTAACCCCAACAATATCCTTTCCTGAAAAGCTTTCACCTATCAGGTAAGGGATCTTCTTATCTTCTTTTGAATAAGAATTAAGATCTTCCTCAGATTCTGCTTTTCTGAATTTTTTATCGAATTGCTTTTCAGCAAGTTCCTTCGCTACAATGATAGTAATTGGCTCGAAGGTATACTGGTTATATGTTTTTACGGTAACGTAATCTATTTTAGGACCAACGGTTAAAGCGGTATTCGAAGGCAACGTCCATGGAGTTGTGGTCCATGCGATAAAGAACAAATTCGGGATATCCTTTAGAAAATCCGGAAGTGTTTCTTCCTTTACCTTGAACATTGCAGTTACCGTAGTATCGGTCACGTCCTGATAAGTTCCTGGCTGATTCAACTCATGCGAGCTCAATCCCGTTCCGGCTTTTGGTGAATAAGGCTGAATGGTATAGCCTTTATAGATAAGATCTTTCTTATAGATCTCTGAAAGCAGCCACCAAACCGTTTCCATATATTTGGATTTGTAGGTTATATATGGATCTTCCATATCTACCCAGTAACCCATCTTTTGAGTAAGATCGTTCCAGACATCGGTATAACGCATCACCGCATTTTTACAGGCTTCGTTATATTTCTCGATGCTTATTTTGGTTCCGATATCCTCTTTGGTAATTCCAAGTTCCTTCTCTACTCCTAACTCCACAGGAAGCCCATGAGTATCCCATCCAGCTTTACGCTTTACCTGGAATCCCTTTTGAGTTTTATATCGGCAAAAAATATCTTTTATGGCACGAGCCATTACGTGGTGAATTCCCGGTAGACCATTGGCTGAAGGCGGACCTTCAAAAAATATAAATGGTTCTTTACCTTCACGTGTAGACACGCTCTTTTCGAAAATATCATTTTCTTCCCAATAATTGAGGATTTCTTCTGCCACCTTAGGCAGGTCAAGACCTTTGTATTCAGGGAACCTTCTGCTCATTTTCTCCTTTTTTCAAATGATGTGCGAAAATAAGGATTTTTAACAAAAGATGATATTATTCTAAGGTAAAATACACGTGTTATTATTCTTATGGAAAAACTTAAAAAGCTGAAACTTAAATGCTTTTAATAAACCAAGATTAAAAAGTATAGGATAATGCGATGATCAAATTCCTTCCGGCAGCTGCTATCCCTGATGAATAGGTACGATATCGCTGGTCTGTAATATTCTCTACAGAAACAGTGGCCAGCCACTTCGAACTGAATTCATACTGCCCGGTTAGATTCAGAGTATACCAAGATGGGGAATATGGATTTCCATTTTCATCGAGGGCATATAAATAGGGTTTACCCTGTTCGCCAGGAGCAAGATCCTCAAAATCGAATTGACCATTATACTCAGTAAAAAGATCAAATTTCAATCGCCTTTTGTGCCAGATCAAATGCGTATTTCCAAACATAGGTGCAGCGTGTCTTAAAGGTACATACTCGCCACCTTCGTTTTCCTCTCCATGGGTATAACTAAATTGGGATTTAAGCCTTAATGCCACAGAAAAATCTACTTCCAGTCCCGCTTCAATCCCATAAACATAGGCATTGGCAGCGTTCTGAATTGCCTGTACCCTGCTTGGCTCGCCCTGGTATTCAATTTCTGTTACTCCATTCAGGTCATAGTCCCTTCTTACCATGGCATTATCCAGATAAGTATAATAACCCGTAAGGGCCAAACGGATATTATCATCAAAATTGAAATCGGCTCCAAGTTCAGCATTATAGGCGTATTCCGATTTTAGGTCTGGATTAGGAACCACTACAGATCCCGGTTCAGAATCAAAGATCTTCCCAACATCATCGATATTTGGAGCTCTAAATGCTGTTGAAAGGCCAAGCCTCCAGCCTACAAAATCATTCTGTCTCCAGTTTAGACCAAGACTTCCAGTGAGCGCCCCCGTACTGATATCTGCCCTGTCAAAAGGAAAATCATAGAACCTGTCATCAAAACTGGCATCTACCAAAATATGATTATACCTGATCCCAGATTGTAATGAAAATTTTTCGTTGAGTTTCCACTGGTAACTGGTATAAACCGCCATGGATTGCCATGTAGACCCATCGGGATACCTGCTGGCCGTTTCACCATTTTCTGAAGTCTGAATATTCCTGAAACTACCTTCAGAACTAACATTATTCAGCACATATTCAAACCCGTAAAATAATTTACTTTGAGACAAGCCTTTCTCAAAATCCAGGTTTGCGGAATAGGCATCTACATTTTCTTCAGTTGTAAATAATATATTTTCACCAAAATCCCGGTCATTTCTGCTTTCACCAAAGAATTGATAAGCGCCGGTAAACTGGACCTTATCATAAAATTCTGAATCGCTGCGGTGATTAACCTTCAGGTTTCCCAGGAACCATTTCTGAGGTCCGTAATACCATTCTGCCGCACGAAGAACCCCATCTCTTTTTCTAGATAACCTATCAAAGCGTGGAAAATCTGAAGTTTCTGAATATATAAGTCCCAGGTTTAGATCCCAGTCTTTAGATGGCATGAATTTTATCTTTTGAAGCAGGTTCAACTGCTCATATCCTGTTGGTTTTTGAACCAAGGGATCTTCATTTTGCAGCATCACATCAACACCATCCTGCCGGGCAGCATAATCTGGCCTTAAATAATCATCTGAGCCGTGCTCTCCCATTTTAAGGTCACCGAAATCTGAATAGGTCACACCTGAGACAAACGCCCAGCTATCCCTACCTATATTAAGATCTGCATGTACCGTGTTCTCATTATTCGCAGTTGCAAAGCGGGTATAAATATTTCCCGAAAAAGAGGTTCCTTCCTTAAAACTGAATTTCGGCTTTAAAGTGTAGAAATTCATAACTCCTCCAATCGCGTCACTCCCATAAACCACAGATCCAGGACCTAGTATAACCTCGGCTGCCTCTACCATCATAGGATCTACCGATATCACATTTTGAAGGTTCCCACTTCTGAATATAGCTGAATTCATCCTCACCCCATCCACGGTGAGAAGTAACCTGTTCGTTGAAAAACCCCTTATCATGGGACTCCCACCGCCAAGCTGACTTTTTTGAACAAATACCTGCCCCGTACTTTCTAGCAGGTCTGCGGATGTTTGCGGGCTGGCAAGTTGAATTTCTGAAGGGGTGATACTCACGATCTTTTGTGGGATCTCATCCTTTTTAAGTTTGAAACGAGCCACCGAAAGGGTTATTTGCTCTAATTGATTTTCACTAGAATGAAGCAATACGATATTCGAATTATTCTGAATTTCTCTTTTCCTGCGATAAGCCTCGATATAGGAATCTGAATTGAAAATGATGACCTCGGTATCTGAAAATCCCGAAATATCAGCTTTTCCAGAGCTATTTGTAATTGTAGATACAGATTTGTCATTATTGTAAATAGCTACCTCACCTATTGGTTCGCCAGAATTATTATCCAGAACGGTGATTTCCTGGGCATATGTTATTGAGAAAATAAAAAGAAATAGTGAAAGTAATTTTAATCGCATTTAGCCAAAAATTTCATTTAATATACTTAAAGACTTTGGTTTACGGAATCCTTCGATATGGAGTTCATAATACAACAAGAGCATATTAAGAAATTCATTTCGGGAGGTCTGGTTCATTTTTATTTGATGCAAGGTATCAAAATCGGTGCCCAGAAGACTTTTTAGCAAATCTACATTTTTACCTTCTATACAATAATCATTCGTTGGGATTTCCTGAAAAACACCGTCCAGCAAATTGAAGACAGGCAAATCTTTCATTCCAATTTCCGGCTGAAACCCGAGGTATCGCGTAAGATTCAGTAAAAATAGGAGATGAAAATTTGCAAATTTATCGGTCAGGTCCAAAAAGTGAAAACTATATTCCAGGTAATTGAAAAGCGGTTCATTATTTTCTTCCTCGTGAATGGAATTTCGTAACATTTCGGCCAAAAACATGGTCATTGCCTGTTTCACCGGGTGAGTATGCAGAGTTTGATAATTGCCAATTACCTTCGCTTCTCTCAAATATTCCATCTTACCGGTGCCGCGATGATTCGCAACGATCTCAAGCTGGGTGAGACTTTGAAACATGGATGCCTTAAATTTTCCCTTTTTCGATTTCAGCACACCTTTGAGCATATAGGTAAACAGACCATCAGATAAAGTATAAGCTTTCACTATCAGATCTGCCTCCCCATATTTTAAAGCACTAATAATGATCGCTTTGGTCTGGATGAGCATTCAGGAAAATTTGGGGTGAATTTATAAAAAAAGCCGCTTTTAAAAAGCGGCTCTTTGTAATTATATATAATTGATCTTTAAACTACACCCTGAGAAAGCATCGCATCGGCAACTTTTACAAAACCTGCAATATTTGCTCCCTTCACGTAATCTACAAAACCATCTTCTTCTTTTCCATACTCCACACATTTTTCATGAATATTGTTCATGATCTCATGAAGCTTTTTATCAACTTCTTCAGCAGTCCAGCTATATCTCATAGAGTTCTGAGACATTTCTAATCCTGAGGTAGCAACACCACCGGCATTTGAAGCTTTTCCGGGAGAGAAAAGAATTTTTTCTTTATGGAATACAGCGATTGCCTCTGGAGTACATGGCATATTAGCACCTTCTCCAACACAAATACATCCATTCTTCACTAATGTTTTTGCATCTTCTTCTTCCAGCTCATTCTGAGTTGCACATGGAAGTGCTACATCACATTTAATTCCCCAAGGAGTTTTACCTTCATGATATTCTGCTGAAGAATACTCATCAACATATTCGCTGATTCTTCCTCTCTTCTCATTCTTTAACTCCATAATGAACTGAAGTTTCTCAGCATCTATCCCGTCCTTGTCATAAATGAAACCTCCGGAATCTGACATGGTAACTACTTTAGCTCCTAACTGGGTCGCTTTTTCAACAGCATACTGGGCAACGTTACCTGCGCCAGAAACAACTACTGTCTTACCCTCAAGATTTTCATCTCTGGTTTTCAGCATATTTTGCGCAAAGTATACATTACCGTAACCGGTCGCTTCAGGTCTAATTAAAGAACCACCATAAGAAAGTCCTTTTCCGGTTAGAATTCCAGTAAATTCATTCTGGATCCTTTTATACTGTCCGAATAAATAACCTATTTCACGAGCACCTACACCGATATCCCCTGCAGGAACATCACAGTCTGCGCCAATATGTCTTTGAAGTTCTGTCATAAAACTCTGGCAGAATCTCATTACTTCATTATCTGATTTTCCTTTAGGATCGAAATCTGATCCACCTTTACCTCCACCCATTGGCAGCGTGGTAAGGCTGTTCTTAAATACCTGCTCAAAAGCAAGGAATTTAAGGATACTAAGATTTACTGAAGGGTGGAAACGCAAACCGCCTTTATAAGGTCCAATCGCCGAGTTCATCTGGATACGAAAACCGCGGTTCACTTGAATATCTCCATTATCATCTAGCCATGGCACTCTGAACATCACGACTCTCTCTGGTTCTACCATGCGCTCGAGAAGCATTTTGTTCTGGTATTTTTTATTTTTTTCTATAAAAGGGATTACCGTTTCTGCAACTTCATGAACCGCTTGCATAAATTCTGGTTCATTCTGGTTTCTGGTTGACACCTTTTCCAGGAAATTTTTGATGTTTTTTTCCATAATGACTGGCGCTATTATTAAATTATAAAAATTAGGTCCAAATTACGCTGCAAATATAAATATTCTTTAATGATTAAAAGTTTCATTCTGTCATTTGATATAAAATTAACTTTTATATGAAAAGCCCTATAATACTAAGTTCAATTAAAATTCCGTTATTGTATTTTGCTATATTTGCCTACACTGCTAGTCAACCCTCATGATTAAAACCAGAGCAATAATTATTATTACTTTGCTTCTCTCGCTTTGGTCGGGCAAGGCTTATAGTCAATTATATGTCTCACATGAAGTAGGTGTTATTACCGGCCCTGCAGGTTTCTTTACAGATTATGGAGAAAGATGGAATGTGAGAAATAACCTGGAAAATGAAGGTTTTGGAGTTGGACTGGTGTATTATGCTAATTTGGCTTACAAGCCCTATTGCAATTGTAAACCTACCAACCTATTTTTTAGAAAACACTTTAGAATTCGCGCCGAGATCGACTATATGCGTTCTAATTTAGACCATTTTGGACCTGTAGCTTCCAAAAATACTGAAGGAGGAAGACAACTAAGAGCGATGCACGGGAACACCGAACTCTACCAGGGTGGCCTGGCGCTGGAGTATCATTTCTTCGGAATAAAGGAAGCCAGGGATTTTGCTGTTCTTTTCGCTCCGTTCCTAAGCCTTGGAGCAAATTATGTTTATTATAATCCCGATGCCTATTCAGAACTTGGGCCTTTAGACGACCCTAAAGTGTTGTTCAATACCTTTGAAGATGGGATTTTTCTTGAAAGCGGAAGTACTTTTTCTATTAGTGGAAGTGCCGGAGTAAGGTACAGGCTGGGCAGACAGAATGACCTGCAGCTAGAAGCCAGGGCAATTTATTATGATTCAGACAAGATTGATGGGCTTGATGTACAGGGGCCCCAGAATAAATTCAATGATTTTGTTCTCTGGTTCAACCTGGGCTATATTTTATATCTTAATTAAGTTAATGAGAGTTCGGTAGATTTGATCACCTTTCCTCCTTTTCTCAAAATATCAATTCTGGCCTTTTCATATTCATCATTATTCAATGCCCTTGTTGCGTCTTCGATCAAAATCGATTTAAATCCTTCTCCCAAAGCGTCTATGATCGAAAAATAAACACAGTATTCCGCTGCGAGACCAGCAAAATACAGCTCTTCAACTTTCTTTTCTTTAAGATATCCGCTAAGACCGGTAGATTTTAAATGCGCGTTATCGTAAAAGCCACTGTAACTATCTATTTTCTTATTAGTTCCCTTTCTGAAAATCGCCTCGATCCTAGAAGTGTTCAGGTCTGGATGAAACTCTGCTCCTTGAGTATTCTGTATACAATGTTCTGGCCACATCACCTGGTCCAATCCATCTAACTTAATGGCTTCGAATTCCTTTTTACCTTCATGAGAGGATGCAAAACTAGCGTGACCGGTAGGATGCCAATCCTGGGTGGCGATCACCAGATCAAATTTTTCTTCCAACCTGTTTATTAATGGCACAATTTCATCTCCTTTGGGTACGGCAAGCGCGCCACCAGGCATAAAATCATTCTGAACATCTATAAGTACAAGTACTTTCATTTCAATTTTTGTTTTGAAGACCTAATAAGCTTTTCCCTTTCATCCCTTAGTCTTTCACTAATTCCAATTTTATAGATATGCGGATTATTGAATCTCTTATATTCTATAGGCAATTCTGAAAGACGGGTTAAACTATATTCTGAAATTTCTTTCAGACTCCTTTTATTTATAAGCATTTCACCATTTTCCATTACTTTTTGAAGTAAAGGTTCCTGATGAAAACTTTCAACTTTCATAGATTTATATGGCTCAAAAGGATGAAACATTTCAGAGATTTTTCTCTCCTCAAATAAACCAATGGCATCTGCACCAATGCATTTTCCATGATCATCTTTCATCCTGAAAACCTGCTTTTTATGCGGAAGCGTTACCTTAAAGATACTTTCAGAGATCTTGATCCTGGGTTTCCCATTGGAATAAGCAAGTTTATACACCCCATCCAGGGCGCCATCTGGATCCCCGGTAACGAGATTAGTCCCGACTCCAAAAATATCTATAGGAGCCTGTTGTTCCAATAAACTTTTAATCACATGCTCATCCAGTTGATTAGAGGCTGCGATCTGCACATAATCGAGGCCTGCTTCATCTAAAAGCTTTCGACTCTCTTTAGCGAAATAGGAGAGGTCGCCACTATCAAGCCTTATTGCTAATAACTTTTCTCCTCTCGCCTCCATTTCTTTAGCAACTTTAATAGCATTAGGAACACCACTCTTCAAAGTATTATAAGTGTCAACCAGTAACACACATCCATCTGGTCTTCCTTCAGCAAAATCACGGAAAGCTTCCAGCTCATCATCATAACTTTGAATAAAAGAATGGGCCATAGTTCCCGAAACCGGAATATCGAAAATCTTACCTGCCATAACATTACTGGTCCCATCGAAGCCTCCTACTACTGCTGCACGCGAAGCATAGAACCCACCAGTTGCCTGAGCTCTTCTAAGGCCAAAATCCAGCAAAGTGGCATCACCTGCAACCAATCTTATCCTACTTGCTTTCGTGGCAATTAAGGTTTGAAAATTAAGCAGGTTCAGGAGGATAGTTTCTATGATCTGGGCTTCAATAATATTCGCCTTCACCTGAAGAACGGGCCGGGTGGGAAAAACCACATCTCCTTCGCTGGCAGAATAGATCGTTCCCCTGAAACGAAAATCCCTTAGGTATTTTATAAAATCATCTTCAAATCCCTGTTTTTTCAAGAATTCAAGATCATTATCTGTAAACCTTAATTCTGAAATTGTTTTCAAAAGGTCTTCCAAACCTGAAAAAACAGCATACCCACCATCGTATGGAAGTTTCCTAAAATAATAATCGAATATCGCATTATGATCTCTATGACCCTTTTTAAAGTATACCTGGGCCATAGAAAGTTGGTACTGGTCTGTATAAGTAGCAGAAAAATTATTCATGGAATTGGAATTGGTTAGCTATCGCTTATCTCCTTTAATTTAGTTGTATATAGCTGGAGATCCTGGTCATTGAACACTACAAATTTAATCTTTTTGAGATGCTCGAGTTGCGGCAGTTCTCCTAAAACTGTATTAAAAACAACCTCTACGGCGAGATCTGGAGGATAACCGAAGATTCCCGTGGAGATTCCCGGAAAACCGATGGAAACGAGTTTTTCCTTTTCAGCTAGTCGTAAACTGTTCCTGTAGCAGGAAGCTAACAATTCCTTTTCAGGTTTATCACGACCATATACAGGACCCAGGCAATGGATCACCTTTTTATTAGGAAGATTATAAGCATTAGTAATTACAGCTTCTCCAGGATAAATGGGAGCAAGTGGTTTGCATTCTTTATAAAGTCCTTGGCCGGCTTTCTGATGAATTGCACCGGCAACTCCTCCACCCGGGGCAAGTTGAGCATTGGCTGCATTCACTACAACCTCGAGATCTGGCTGATCTGTAATATCGCCTTTAGAGACCTCTATTTGAATATTTTGATCGTTGTAAACCATACTTTTTAGGTATAATTTACGCAATATTCAAAAGAAGGGAAAAATATTAACCCGGTATTAATCTTTCAGATCTTCGGAGATCGAGATCTGGTACATTTCGCCATCGGTTGGATCCAATAATTTCGAACTTTGCAGTTCAATGGTATTTCCGTTTTGAACCCATGGGATTTCTTCAGAAGCATTTTCAGCATCATAGCCGGTAAACCAGGCAAAATCTATATCCTGATAATATGAAGTTACTTTAAGATTGTAGACCTCATTTTTCTTATCCCATTCTATAAGAAATTCACTATCGTTTGGGATAGGCTCAGCGGTGTTAGGGTCACCGTTATCAGAAATGTAAATTGTAGTCATTTCTCCAGGTTTGAACCATAAATAGGTGTTATCCCATTTATCTCCATAGCTAGCCGGATTCACCAGAGCCACAGGATTACATCCTGTCATTGATAAGAAAAAGACTACAAAAAAAATCAACTTTAAAATTCGACCAAAAAAACGGCCATTAAAAAGTGTTGGGGCAAATTTGTATTCAGAGAATACATTCTTTATTAATGTCATTTCTATTTTTCGATATAGTAGGCTAGATCGTAATAGATTATTGGGGCAGCGCGAAAATATATTTCTTAAACCCCGTAGAAAAACATAAGCCAACCTTTTCTATATACTCCTCAAAAAACTCGACAAACGACCTAAAAATGAACTTTTTAAGCGTAAGAACCTTACGATGTTAATTTCAGTTAAAACAACATAGTAGACGTAATTTTGCTAGTAATATTCCCATGAAAAATTATTTAATATTAAATTTATAATAATCTGTTTTTCAGACATTCAACCTATTAAATTTATGTTTTATGAACGCAAGATTAGAACTAAGAAGGTTGGCAGTTTTAATTATTTTCAACCTGATTTTAAGTTTCAGTTTTTCTAAGGAAATTTATGCTCAAACTGAAAAGGATGAAAAAGAAACCTCTGAAATAGACTACAAAAAAGAGGCGCCAGATTTTGAATTACCAAATCTTGAAGGAGAAATAGTTAAACTACAGGATTATAACGATAAAATACTTGTACTACATATTGCTACGACCTGGTGTCCTTTCTGTAACGCCGAAGCTCCGCATTTAGAAAAACTATATCAGGAATATAAAAGTAAGGGAGTTGAAGTATTAATTATCGACGTAAAAGAATCAAAAGAACTGGTAGAACAGCAACTAAAAAACAAACACAATCTGTCTTTTCCCATCCTGTTAGATACAGATGGCAGCGTTGCCGCAAGTTTCGCCCCGGAGAATATTCTTCCAGACCTGGCACGAGATGAAGTTATGCTTGCTTCCAATCTTATCATAGACCAAGAAGGTAAGATTAGGTTCATGTCCCTGCTGGATTCTAAGAATTTTGATGCTAAACTCCTTGACCTTAAAGCAAAACTCAATGAGCTTTTATAAGCTAATATTCATTACCTCTATATTCATTGCAGTACAAAACGATTTTGTGGTTCTGAAAAATGAAGAGACCACAATTAGTTCAAATAAAGATTATACCGAAGTCATATTATTATTTACCATAAAACCTGGATATCATATTCAAAGCAATAAAGAAGTACCAGAGAACATCATACCAACAAGTATATACTTTGAAACCTCCGAATCCTACACCATTTCACTACAGGAGCTCATTGTACCAGTTTACGACACCGTAGTTTTAGATGAAACCCCTCATATGGTGATCAGTGATGAATTCCAGGCTAAAGTGCATTTGAAAGCCTTAAATTCAGAAACTTCAGGTTCCAATTTATTAAAAGGAATACTTACCTACCAGGCCTGCGATGATAAAAAATGCTATTTTCCCAGGGAATTGAAATTTGACATTAGTATATAAAAAAACCACCTCCAATGAGGTGGCTTTTTAATTTATCTATTAATTGATTATACCTTTTTGTAGCTGGAATTATATTCTTCCATCAGGTTCATAATAGCATTCATCAATTCTTTAGTTTCAAGCAGAATGTTGAAGTATAGCGTCGTGTTCTTAGGACTGGATTCTTCTGTTCTGGTTCTTGAAACCTGTTTTTCTATCTTATCATTGATACTTTTAAGAATCTCTGCTTTAGAATCTACAATATCACTTATATATTCAAATCTCTTATCTGTAAATATCCGGTCGATCTTACCTAATAGATCACTTAAAGTATCATCGATCTCCTTAAGATCTGTAATTTGATTATATCTAAGCGGCTTATGGTTATTGTTGATATGCTTGTAGCTCTTTTTAGAAATATATTCCAGAGACTGAGCGATATCGGTTAAATGACCAAGTATCGTAATATAAAAACTACTTCCTCTTACACTTGTCTCATCAAGACTTTTGATAAAGAAGAAAATATGATCACGAAGGTCCTCAATTTCAGCCTCAAGCTTATCTACACCTTTCTTACTCTTTTTAAGTTTCTTTTTATCCTGTTTTGCCAGACCGGTCAATACATCTGAATAGATCTTATTAGACCTGGAAACAACGTTAGAAATATTTTCTGCACTTTCGGCAATAATTCCCTGTACGGTCTTACTTTCAGATTTTTTTAGTCCGGACTTATCTGCTTTCGCGATCGCCTTGTTCTTATGAGAAATATAGTTTCTCACCAAAAGTCCTATAGCTACTAATAATAGAATTGCTATCGCAGGTCCCTTTCCAAGGAAGATGATATAGGTAAGGATCCCGGCAGCGGTAAAAGCACTAAAAGCTGTAAAGAACCATCCACCAATCACGTTCAGTACACCAGCAACTCTATAGACTGCACTTTCTCTTCCCCAGGCTTTATCTGCCAGGGAAGTACCCATAGCCACCATAAAGGTTACATAGGTAGTTGATAATGGTAGTTTGTATGAGGTCGCGATAGATATCAGAACTCCGGCAACGGTAAGGTTAATAGAAGCTCTTATCATATCAAAAGCCGGTTGTTCTTCAGCCTTATCTCCAACCAGAATATCATCTGGTTTTTCAAAGCTCTTACTGATCCTCTTTTTTGTTCCAACAGGAAGGATATGTCTTAACCCATCTGCAAGTTTCGTACTTCCGGCAACTACTGCTCTGGAAAGCATATTAGGATCGAACTTTTCTGTTCCGTGACCTTGTCTTGAAAGACCAATTTCAGTTTCAGCAACACTTCTTGCTTTTTTAGAGAACCATAGGGTTAAAACCATAACACCTCCTGAGATAAATAACAGGATAGGTTCTGCCGGTACTTTCTCTCTCAGAACTTCCATAGAGAACGCAGATGCCGCCTGTCCAGATGCAGCCCATGCTTCATAAGAATGGTAAGCTGCCATTGGCACCCCGATAAAGTTCACCAGGTCATTTCCGGAAAAAGCGAGGGCAAGACCAAAGGTTCCGATTGCGATAACTATAATAAGGATACTTTTCTTGAAGATCTTCATGAACAACCATGAGAACAAGGTCCAGAAAACAAAGCTTACTCCTATTACGGCATAAACCTGGCTGGAAAGTATGTCTTTAAAGCTGTCATAATAAGGAGTTCCTTTAAGACCTTTAAAGAAAATAAAGTAACCTATAGCAGTTAAACAAACTCCACCAAAAATGGCTCCAAAATTTTTCACTTTCTTTTCATATTCAAATGAAAAAACCAATCTTGAAAGCCACTGTACAAGGGCACCTATAGTAAAGGCGATGATTACCGAGAGGAATATCCCCGAGATAATTTCACCTGCTTTGTCTGTATTAATATACCCCGCAAGGTTTGAAAGCGTTTCCGTATCTGAGGCACTTATTTTTATCAAGGCCATAACCACGGCTGCCCCCAGTAATTCAAATACAATGGATACCGTCGTAGAGGTTGGCATTCCAAGGGTATTAAAAAAGTCCAGCAAGAGAATATCGGTGATCATGACGGCCATAAAAATGATCATGATTTCATCGAAATAGAACTGACCTGGCATAAAGATCCCTTTACGCGCCACTTCCATCATTCCACTGGAGAATACTGCTCCAAAGAAAATACCCAGACTGGCCACGATCATAATGGTCTTAAATGAGATCGCTTTGGAACCAATAGCTGAGTTCAAAAAGTTTACAGCATCATTACTAACTCCAACCACCAGATCGGCGATGGCAAGAACCACTAATGCTACTAACATCAACAAATAAATATTTTCCATTTTTTATGTTTAAAAAGCGGTGCAAGTATCCAATCAAATTAAGGATTTACTGTTACCAAATTGTTAATTTTTAAAAGTGAAAATCAAAACCAGCTCTAAAAGCTATATAATCGTTAATATCGTCCTGTAAGGCATAGGTCAGATCTGCCTGAATCTTTAATTTATGCCCCACAATATATTTAGAACCTCCCAGAGTATATTCTTTTCTGCTCAATAAATTTGTTATTTCTTCAAAATCGTTGGTAGAATATCGCGCAGCGATCTCATAATTATTTTTGAAAACGTAACCTGCCTGTATGTTGAATGCGTCTCCTACAGCAACAACATAATCTGGAAGATTGGTCTCACCCTCTCTTATTGCCAGAGGTTCATCTGCGTCCCTGTTAGCATATTCAGCCTGCATAGACCAGCCATTATATTTAAAAACGGCATCCAGGAACAATGTGGTTATTTCTGTTTGATATAAAGTACCATCTTCCTGGATCATATATTCACCCAGGTTACTTCTTGTTTTTACCGCATCATCGTTAAAATCATAAACTGCACCCAACATCAGTTTTGGGGTCTGTTCTCTTACAAGGTCTGACTGAACATAATCTCCTTTATTAATGAATTCACCGAAAGGTAATAATTCAAGTCTACCGGTATACTGCAAACCACCAAGATTACCAACAGTAATATTTCTCCCCTCACCCTGGGAAAGGGCCAGTTTCTCTTTGATCACGAAGTTCTCCCCGATATTTATCTTGTGGTGAAGCTGCAATCCTATATCACGGTCTATATTGAATCTGCTATTCAGGATAGAACGATCTATGAACTGAAGATTGGCGGAAGAAACTACACGTTCGACGTTTCCGGGAAGCTTGGTCTGCCCTGCCCATAGTTCGAAATTCTCGTAGAAATTCCATTTAAGAACTGCATCAAGGATATATCTTGGAGAATTCCTAGTAAATTCACTGGCACCAGAAATATCATTATTAGATAATCCTAATTCGATCTTGTATTTAAGTTTTGGAGTAAGTGCCCAACCATCAAATTTCAATCTGGCTCTTCTAATAAGAAACGCCTGCTCTGGATCTTCAAAGTTTTCACCATCATAATCCCACGAGGTATGTGACCTAAACTGAATCCTTGGGGCAAATTTCACACTGAAAGAACTGTCTTTAGCCGTGAAATTGATCAATCCTTTACCGAATTTCGTATCGCTAATCTCCTGTGAATACAGGTTAAAAGAAGTCAAAACACACACAAATACTGCGCAAATCGCATTTTTCATCAAAATCGTTTTATTAAGTTTTTGTCGCCGGCAAAGAAACGACTCCAAGGTTAACTTAATGTTTCCAAACAGTTAAGACTACGGCAAGTTTTAAGTGAAAAAAAAGGGCCGTCCTGTAGACAGCCCTTACACACTATACTAATCAAGTCGACAAAAACTTAAACGATTTTAAGTGTGTATCATAAAGACAACAAATAAAACCCACAAGTTTAAACTTTGCATCAACGGTATATTAAATAAAAATTAAGGATTCCCTTTTCTGAAGGGACATTTGAGAGGACTCACCTAAATACAAAAAAGCCATTCGAAAAACGAATGGCTTTTTTTGCTCCTCCTCTTGGGCTCGAACCAAGGACCCTCTGATTAACAGCCGCTAAAATGGTGTTTCAGATAATTTCATTTAGCTTCTTATATATTGATTATCAGTATTTTATAACTTTTCCCTTGTCATTTAGTTTTACAATATTTACCTTTATTTGCCCATTTGTTGTACCTATGTTGTACCCAATTTAAGCCGCATGATTACTATAAAAATTGTACAGAGAACAAAGAAATTAACCGATGGGTTGTACCCAATCTTCTTACGTGTTACCAAAGATCGGCAAACTAAATATTATAAAACCCCATTTAGCTCAGAGATTTCCAATTGGTCGGCCTCCACAGGAACCTTTAACAAAAAGACGAAAAATCATTTTCAGTATAATCGGTTACTGGTAAAAATAAAGGATCGGGCATACCATGTCGCCTCGGAAATTGAAGTTCAAAATCCTGATTATACTCTTGAAGATTTTGATAAGCTTTATAGAATTACCTTCAATCCGATAAAAAATGATGTCTTTGCCTTTTTTGACGAAATAGTTCAGGAAATGACCTATGCCGGCCGTGTAGGAAATGCGAAGTCTTATAAAGACACCAAGACATCCGTACAGATTTTTCATAGAAGCAAAAAACTTAGTTTTCGCGAAGTGAATTCTACCTTTTTAAGCAAATATGATGCGTTTCTAAGATCTAGAGGTGGAACCGACGGAGGTGTTGGCGTAAAGATGAGAGCTATTAGGGCATTATTCAACAAAGCAATAGAGCGTGGCATTGTTAAAGAAAGTTTATACCCCTTTAAAAAATATAAAATTTCAGGTTTGAGAGGTAAAGGTTTTAAACGTGCATTGGATTTTGAAGAAATAATGCGCATTGTTAATGTAGATTTGAGCAATCATCCCCATTTAGTTGATACCAGAAATTATTTTGTTTTCAGTTTTTATACCAGAGGAATGAACTTTGCCGACATGATGGGTCTGGAATGGAAAGATGTGGAAAAAAATGTTATCTATTACACCAGGGCTAAAACCAAAGGAAATTTCTCAATTGCCATTATGCCTCCAGTTAGAGAGATTCTTGACTATTACCGAATTAATGGGTATGGGAATAAATATGTATTTCCACTTCTGTATCGTGAAAACTATACTCCTACCCAACTTGCCGATCGAAAACATAAAATGTTAGGGATCTACAATAAAAATCTAAAGGAACTAGCTACAATTTGTGAGATCACAAAAAATGTTAGCAGTTATGTGGCCCGGCATAGTTTTGCTAATTGCCTGAAACAAAAAGGGGTGGCTACCGATGTAATTAGCGAATCATTAGGACATCAAAACCTAACCGTAACCCAGGCTTATTTAAAAGAATTGGATACTCAGGTTGTAGATAGCGCTCTGGAAGTCCTGTTATAATTCTCGATGTGATTAGCGTATCTAGGGGACATAAAAAAAATCTCTCCAATTCACAGGATTATCTAATAGAATTAGATGATTCCATATTGGATGATGCAAGTGAACTGTTGCTCTAATCACTGAGTTAAACTATAATTTTTCACGAAGTAGTCTACATATTTTGGAAGTTGTGTACCCAGGTAATAAGGTAAATTCATCAATAAATAAGGTGTTCCATCCTGGGTTTTATCTTCTTCAATTTTAAAGTTTCCTCCATATACGCGTATTGTATAAGGGTGGTTTGCCCTTATGGTAAATTGGTGTAAAGATTTTAAAGTGCCTTTTGCTCCGGATTTTATTTCTATGGGAATCACTTTGTCCTCAAAGGGATATACCAAATCAACTTCTGAAGATGCCTGATTTTTCTCCCTTACCCAGAAATTTGGTTTTGCGTTTGTTATGGTATTCAATGAAATCAACTCCTGAGTAATTAAATGTGGAATTATAGCTCCTTTAAAGGAGTTGCTTAGATCTTCCATTCCCAACATTTGCCCTTGAATTCCAAGGGCGTGATTTATCAATCCCGTGTCCAGAAACTGAAGCCTGGGAGACTTTTTTAAATTTGATTTTATAGGATTCTCTGTATCTGTAGTAGGATAAATAAGCTGAATTATTTTGGCATCATCTAAATTGCGCATAGCTTCCCCAACTTCTCTTGATCTATAGTTGGAATTTCCAAAATTCTGAAATTTGATACGTTCATCTACATATAAATGAGCTACTTCCATGATATGTTTTATTACACGCCTTTCTGTAGCATTCGAAGTGTATTTTTCCACATCATTTCTATAAGTACTCCAAATGCTTTCATAGACCTTAGGCAGGTCGGCCAAACTTTTGGTTTTTAGATCTGCTTTCACCACTTCTGGCATACCACCTATAATAGCATATCTATGAAATAGATCCATTAAAGTAGTATGAGCATAAGGCTTTATTGGAATAGTATTTAGTTGGTCTAATGCTGTTTCGTGTTCTAAAGCTTTTAAATATTCAGCAAAATTCAGCGGATAGAGATATAAATATTCAATACGCCCTACGGGAAAACTTTTTACATCTTTAATGGCAAACTCAAGCAAAGAACCAGCAGCAATAATATGTAATTGGGGTTTATCCTCGTAAAAATATCGTAGTAATTGGATAGCTTTGGGCAGCTCCTGAATTTCATCTATAAATAAAAGGGTGTCGCTTAATTCCCGCACAGATATATTATTAGTCAGGAACAGCGCTTCGACAATTGTTTCAACATCATCATGTTCTTCAAATACCCTTCTATCTGCAGACTTCTCCAAATTTAAAAAAATAGAATTCTTATATTTTTTTGCAAAATCTTTAACTAATGTAGTTTTACCTACTTGTCTCGCGCCTCTAATTACCAAGGGCTTCTTGTCCGAATTTTTTTTCCAATTCTCTAGATGCCCACTTATATGTCTATGGAAATTCATCTTTTTTTGTTATATAATAAGGGTAAATATATATTTATTTTGTAATATAATAAGGGTTATTTATAATTCATTTTGTGATAAAATAAGCGTATTAAGGTCCAAAAATTAGTTTTATTTAATTTTAAAGGATTTTGGCCAGTCTCTTGACTTCTTTTCAAAAAACTATCTATTAATTTTCTTATTCCAAAAGAAAAATTAATTTTGCAGCTCCTATATGAGAAAAGTAATTTCCTATACTACTTTTAAACTTACTCCGCCTTGATAAAATAAGGCCGGATTTTTCCTCATTATCCCCTCTTTCTTTTTTATACCTGTAGACCAGGTTTATACTTTTATAAATTCTTATTAATTTTCTTATGAAGAGATATTTAAATCTTTTCGATTTTTCACAAAAAGTCGATTATAAAACAGAAATCCTCGCCGGCTTAACTGTAGCTCTGGCATTAATTCCTGAAGCTGTCGCTTTTGCATTAATTGCTGGGCTTTCCCCGCTGACAGGTTTATATGCAGCTTTTGTTATGGGACTTGTTACCGCAATTTTAGGAGGTCGCCCCGGAATGATCTCGGGTGCTACCGGTGCAGTTGCCGTCGTGATTGTTGGTACGGCACTTATGCATGGACCAGAGTATGTTTTTGCTACGGTAATTTTAGCAGGGATTATCCAAATACTTGCTGGAGTTTTTCGACTGGGTAAACTGATGAGGCTGGTACCCCACCCTGTAATTTTCGGATTTGTAAATGGGCTGGCGGTGATCATTTTTATGTCCCAGTTAGGACAATTTAAAGTTTTAAACGACGCAGGAGAACAGGTGTGGATGGAAGGAACCCAACTATACTATATGTTGGGGCTCGTTCTCATTACTATGTTAATTATATGGGGTCTGCCCAAATTAACTAAAGTAGTTCCAGCCACTCTGGTTGCGGTTTTGGTGACTTTTGGAATAGTGTTATTGGCAGGAATCGACACGAAAACGGTAGGCGATGTAGCCTCCATTCAGGGAGGATTTCCTCCTTTTCATATTCCCATGGTTCCCATCAATTTTGAAACATTGAGGATCATTGTACCCCCTGCAATTATCATGGCAGGTGTTGGCCTTATAGAAAGTCTCTTAACCCTTAACATAATTGATGAGATCACTGAAACCCGCGGAAGGAGTAATAAGGAATGTGTAGCCCAGGGTTCGGCAAATATTCTTTCGGGAGTTTTCTCAGGAATGGGTGGATGTGCAATGCTTGGGCAGAGTTTAATAAACGTTTCTTCGGGAGCCAGGGCTCGATTGTCTGGAATAACTGCAGCAATAATGTTACTGGTTTTTGTAATGTTTGGTGCTGGGTTAATAGAAAAAGTGCCCATGGCTGCTTTGACCGGCCTTATGATTATGGTTGCAATTGGTACATTTGAATGGGCCAGCCTTAAAACTTTAAATAAAATGCCAAAATCAGATATTATGGTTATGGTATTGGTTACGGTAGTTACAGTGATCCTGCATAATCTAGCGTTGGCGGTGCTTGTAGGTGTCATTATTGCTGCGCTTGTTTTTGCCTGGGACAATGCAAAAAGGATTCGTGCACGCAAACATGTTGATGAAGATGGGATAAAACATTATGAAATTTATGGTCCCTTATTTTTTGGTTCAACAACTATGTTTAACGACAAATTTGATGTGCTTAATGACCCAGAAGAAGTCGTGGTTGATTTTCGAGAAAGCCGTATTGTTGATATGTCAGCCATTGAAGCTGTCAATAAATTAACAGAGCGCTATAAAAAACAGGGTAAAAAATTGCATTTAAGACATTTAAGCACTGACTGTAGAAAACTTCTTTCTGATGCCGACGCTATTATTGATGTAAATATATTAGAAGATCCAACTTATAAGGTGGTAACAGACAAGTTTTAAAAAATTCCGCGCCAAAGGATTGTTGGAATTTAAAAAAAGAATTTGTTCTGAATTTGAGTGAATAAGGGAGATTGTAATCAGATCCTAAGTAATAATTGGATCCGGGACATTTAGCCATCTAAAATCCTTTAAAAGTCCTTCAATATTCATTCGCAGCATAGCTCCAACATTCCGTAGCCTTGATAAAAATTCTGCTTATTCTTAAGTATTATCCAGTCAAATTTAATCGAAAGAAATTAGGAAAATTAGATAGAACATGGTTATAAAGAATTATTTAATATCTAGTCTTCAATTATTAGAAAGGTTACTAAAATCTTATGGTAAGATATGCTGTGTACGCTGCAATTCAAAACTTAGCATTTGGCAGTTAGTATATGATCCAGGAACATCGTTATGTCTTAACTGTAAATTGAGACCTATATATAATAGATTAAAGTAATGCTATGGAAAGTGACTGTCCACTTTGCCAAAGTTCTGGGAAACTATTCTTCAGAAATAAGTCGCATACATATTTGAAATGTACCTATTGTTTTGGCATTTATATGTGTGCCGATCAGCTGCCAAAACCTGAAGAAGAAATAGTTCGGTATCTCAATCACAATAATGATGTAAATGATGTCAAGTATCAAAATTTTGTTTCACCTATAGTTCATTCGATTTTTCAGGATTTTAAACCTAATTCTTCAAATGGCTTGGATTATGGCGCAGGTACCGGCCCAGTGATTACAAAAATTTTAAATGACCACAATTATAAAATTACTATCTATGACCCTTTTTTTGCAAATAACAAAGGCTTATTAAATCACACCTATGACTATGTAGTTTCCTGTGAAGTAATTGAACATTTCCACAATCCTTCTGAAGAATTTAAAAAATTATATAAAATGCTGATAAAAGGAGGCAAATTATACTGTATGACCCATTTATATAATTCTGAAATTCAATTTGAGAATTGGTATTATAAAAATGACCCTACGCATGTTTTCTTTTATTCTCAAGAAACCATGGATCATATAAAATCTAATTTCCGGTTTACAGATGTTTTCATTAAGGATCGATTAATAATATTTACAAAATAGATGTTCAAAGAGTTCTTTTTATTTTTTAAAAATAATTTTAGAGAAGTGCGATTTGGCTGGACCCTTACCCTTCTCTCCAGTTTTGGCCAAACGTTCTTAATTTCTTTATACGTTCCAGAAATCATTAAAATATTTGGTATTTCGGAAGGGTATTTCGGAGGGATTTACGCTATCGCTACAGTAGTAGCATCTTTTCTTCTAATTTCCTTAGGTCACCTGATTGATCATAAACCTACCAAAAATGTAACCTTTTACACAATATTTGGACTGGCATTATCCACAGCATTTCTAGGGTTCTCAGAAATACATATATCAATATTGTTGGTTGCTTTAATTGGCTTGCGTTTAACAGGTCAGGGGCTTTTAAGCCATATTAGTCAAACGATACTATCCAGAAGGTTCAACCGCGACCGCGGAAAAGCCTTAAGTATAGCAACAACAGGTTATTCTATTGGTGAAGCTTTATTTCCTATTATAATATCCAGTTTATTATTATGGTCCAATCTTAAAACTACCACCCTGCTCTGTGCAGCTTTCCTTATATTTTACTTAATGAGGTTGTTTTTTCTGGATACCAGAAAATTCGATAATGATCTTAATTTAGAGAAAAAGGTAGCCGGCAAATTTTTGCTGAAAGGCTTTAAAAATATAATAACTGAACGGAAATTCCTTGTAATCATGCCCGCAAGTTTTGCACTTAGTTTTACATCTACGGCCTTTTTCTTTTATCAATACGTTTTTGCCGAAAAATTAAACTGGTCAATTACCTTATATGCATCATTTTTCATGGTATATGCAGTAACACGATTTTTTATGAGTTTTGTGGGCGGATTTTTGGTCGACAGATTTTCAGCCGAAAAGGTTTTTAAATTTTATCTTATTCCTATGGCAATTGGTCTCATCCCTATGATATTTAATGATAGTATCATAGCGGCGTTATTTTTTCTTCTAATGGCAGGTGTAACCACAGGTTTGGCCGGCACCGTAAAAACTTCCTTGATTGCTGAAATATATGGAACAGCTCAATTAGGCGCTATAAGAAGTTTCTTTAATATGTTTATGGTTTTAAGTACTGCTATAGGGCCTTTATTCATTGGGATTATGATAGATACAGGCTTTAGTTTTCACTATATAGTATTGGCATTATGCTCATTAATTTTTATTGCCGTTTTAAATTGTCAAAGAACAATTAATAAAATATAGTAACTCATGCTTGAGCGTCACTTTTATTTATTAGCAAAACATTTCAATTAGAACAATTTGTAGACTTAAATTTTCAGTCCCCAAATCTACCATAACTAAACTTGCGCGAGGTTCCTATGCTGTTTTTATAGTGTTCCGTAGATAAACGTTAAATAAAAACAGCATAGGGCGCAATTACCTATTTAAATTTCCAAACTAGTTACAAGCATCCTTATTCAACCTCGGTTTAGAAACTGCTATAATCAACAACAAATACCTAAATTAGATTTTATTTGCAACTAATTAAAAAGTAGCTGCTTTCCCCATCCAAATTTTTCCCTCAATATCGCTCCTCACAAAAACATGGAGTGTATTGAGGGAAAAATATTAATCCAATCTGTAGTTCATACTCTCCATACTCTTTTTTTGAGATTCTAGAGAAATATAAAATACATCAATAGAAAAAGTAGGATTATGATAATGCCTCCAAAAAGTAAAAGAATATACTTGGGAATTAGTATAGCCCCTTGTAGTTTCCCATTGATTTCCTTCAAAGTATCGATTTTCAAATCATTTTCTTCTTTCTGATCTTTAAGAAAATCGTTCAGGTGTTTATCCAAAACTTCAGTGGTGATTGGTATACTCATATTTTCAAGCTCTTTTGAATATTCCTTAAGTTGAAGAATCGCTGCTTTAAAATCGGTCATCTCATCGGTCATCAGCTCCATGATCTCATCTAACTTTTTCATAACTTAAACTGTTTAAATTCCTATTCCATTATCCAGTCCTCTTTTGAGCACCTGTTTTATTAAATCCTTAGCAATTTTACCGGCCATATTTGTACTAAGCTGTACCGTCTTATTCATTAGGTTCAACGTATTGGGGACTTCTTTCAGTCTGGTTAATTTTTTATTCTGGCAGATTTCGGTTATCAGTTTCCCACCCGTCATCGAACGGTGGATCTCACTCCCTTTCAGGTTAGCTCCTTTATACTCAAACCGGAACCCTTGTAATTGGTTGGATTTATTTATAGAAGGAATTACCTGTACCTTACAAGACTTCATTTTATTGATATATTCATCTAGTGATTTAGGCCGGGTTTCCATAACTTTATTATTGATATGACTAATGGCCAATCGCTGCCAGTTAAATTCTTTTAGTTTTTCCTGTTGTACATCTCGAACCCTGGTAAGTCCCAGCTCTTTTGCAACATTGTCGGCGGCGAGCTGACTTCGTTTGCCTATAAAACTGTCATTATAGGCTTTCCCATCAAAACCGATCCTGTTCACATATACATGAACATGGGTATGTTCCTTATCCCGATGAACAAAAGCGATAGCCTGCCTGTTTTTTAATTCCATTTCTTTAAGAAATCTGCTGGTAATCTCTTTCAGTTGGGCTTTGCTCATTTCCTGTCCATCTTTAACGGTGGGACTTAGTATAAAACTCAGCGTATTTTGAGTACAGCGTTCATTTTGCGACTGGATGATCTTAAACTCCTCGGTGATCTCTTTCGGGGTTTCTCCGGCAAGGTGGTCTCTAAATACCACTTCGGCCTCTTTCTCCTGGTTCCATCCATAATCTATAGAGGCTCCAGTGCTTGCTATGGAATGTCCTTTCCCGATCATTTTTTGAAGCTTTTTAAATGGTTCCTGATTTCTTCAGCTAATTGCTGTACTTCCTTCGAAAGTTTGGGATTGCTTTTTTTAAACATATTGCTGATCCGGCTAAAGTTGTTTTTATATTGAACCAGCAGCTGATAGCATTCTAATTGCTCTGGGGTAATGCGTTCGACCATATTAATTTTAAAAGCAGTAGCTCTAAGATATTCTGAAAGGGAAATTCCAGCCCTGACCGCTCTTTTTTTGAGCAGCTTTTTCTCGTAGATCGAGCAGCGTATCTGGATGTATTCCCGTTTCATTTTCCTATTTTAAATCTTTGCAACCTCCGGGCGCAAAGCAAGATTGTCATGACAATGACACATCTTGCTTTGCCCTTTAAACTGAAATTTTACATTAGACATTACTACTTATCCACTTATCATTTTTTCCAACTTCCTTCATTGATCAATTTTTCATTGATATCCACATAGCCCGAATAAGAATCACTACAATCCATCACATTATCAAATTGTTCTAAAAGTGAACTAGTAGCCTTTTGACCTGCGGAGTCATTATCCAGATAGAGTAAAATCCGTTTATATTTCGGAATCAAAGTTTCGATTCTCCTAATAAAAGCCAGGGAATTTAAAATAATGCAGTCCGAATTTTGTACTAAGTCTTCATCGATTGTAGCAAGGGATAGAAAATCAAACATCCCTTCTATAATAAGTAACTGATTGGAGCCTCTTTCAATCAGAGAAAAAGATTTAGGACTACTTGAATTTTTATAATATTTATTTCGCAGTTCCCAGCCTCCCCGGTGGTTTTGAAGTCCAATGGCAAAAAATCGTTTTGTTGTAAAGCCATACCAAATCTGTCTGCAGTATTTTCTACCGATCTCAAAAGGTATATTCCGTGAGTTTAGATACTCAATTAAACCCTGCAGGTAGATAGCTTCAACATGCAGGATTCGAATTTGTGTTCGCTTCAACCGATCTTCAGTTCTTAGAGGGCTAAAAGAAAAAGCAGTCATATCGTTCTTTAAATATTCCAGCGCTTTCTTTATGGTGCAGGATTTCATTGCCATAATAAGGTCTATGATGGAACCACCTTTTCCCATTCCGAAGTCATACCACAGGTTCTTGTGCAGAGAGACGCTAAAAGAGGCTTGCGTTTCTGACCGTAGGGGACTCAGAAACCAAGCTTCTTTTTCCGTTGTCCTGCTGGGAAAGTGCCCTAATTTTGCAAGCGTTTTTACGATGCAAATATTACGGGCTTTTTCCCAGCTTTTTGATGTTTCCCAATTTTCCATTTTTTACTGTTTTTGCTTCAAATTCCATCAAATCCAACCAAATCTCAGCATCGTTTTATTTTTGATGACAGAGTGATGACAAAACGATGTGGGGCAAAACCCTTGCTATCATTGGGTTATTTTATTATCTATCATCATTCATCAAAAAAAGAATAAATAATAAAA